>JBKPEN010000232.1:0-21872 GCA_046728425.1 Thermoproteota archaeon | reverse complement strand
CTGCTGAACTCGCTTCGATATAGGCGTTCCTTTAGATGGCTTCTTGCACAATATATAGAGATGAGAAAAAGGTTGGATTCCATGGCGCTGCTGCTGTATCAAAAAAGAGTTGAACCCTTCTGACTCTTAGGTACTGTATGGTTAGGCTATTAAAGCGCCAGCAACCAATGCAAAATACAATCATAGACTTCATTCTTTGAGTTATTGAGTTATGACCAAGGCTCGCTACAAGATAAGTCCGACATTTGCCGCTGAGATGGGAGCCGACACCAGCATCTGTAACAATAACAAGTATGCTTTCAATATCCTGCTTCGATTCTTCCAGATGCAACGCAACCATAATGAAGGAAAAGAAGTCGAAATTGCCGGCGTTAGGAACTTTGGTTAGGTAATCAAGCTATTCTACGAGATGACTCGTGTCATAGTTGCATGGTAGAAAAATCTTGCGAGGATTGCCGTGCCTGCTAAGTCTTTTTCTTCGGAAATATGGAAGACACAAGCCTAAACAAGCGGTTCAAGACTCCGTAGAAAAGGAACCATTATTATTAGTAGGTCGCTCATCTTGATCTTCTAACATAAAAGCAAAGCGTGAACCCTCAAATTCTTCCCGACCAACGCGCTCCCATTTTACTCTATATTCCTTGGTGACCTGCTTACCCATTATCCTGATCATTCTTGGTAGGTCTTCCCACAGCTTTTCTACCTTTTCAGAGTCCTTCGTCATCAAAAGCGACCTGCGCCTCTTCATAAGATATTTGACTGCCACGTTTCTATGCACTTGACCTTCGGCGGGTATCTGCTCTTTTCCCGTATCTATTGTAAACCGACGTTTAGCCAATGCATAATCGTAAGATTGCATTTATAGAAAAGCCTTATGCCTAATGCGTCCAATTAACCTAACATTAAGAAGGCACTGGTTCTAATCTCAGTATCTTGCCATTCTGCGAAACGATATAAAGTAGTCCGTCAGGGCCAATATCCAAATCCGTGATGCCTCCATCCACTTTAGCAAATACGGCATCTAGCCTTTCTAAATTATTATTGGCATCTCCGTCAGAAAGGGAACCATTTAGTAGCAATCCAGTACGAGTTTGATTTAAAATGAATCGATATAAATAGCCTGAATTATGATCTGCAACAAAGAGGTTTCCCTCGAACTCCTTTCCTAGCTTGTCTGATGTAACAAACACTAAATCAGTCACTCCTATAGGTTCCGACCACTCAAAGAGAGGGTCGTAGTATTTTCCCTTGCCATTGAAGAATTCAAGGTCAGTTAAATTAAATGCTTTATCAAAATAAGAGAAGCCCATGATTTTTTTCCAACCTCCATTAAAGCCCGGCCTCACGAGATTGAGCTCGTCTCCGACACCAGCACCGTTGTCAGTGATCCAAATGTTACCCGTAATAGGATCAAAATCTATTCCAAAGCTATTCCTTATGCCGTATGCGTAATACTTATTCAATGGAGAGCTATCTCCAAGTAATCCACCGTTAACCGGCTCACCATCTTGGGTAAATCTAAGTACGCCACTAGAGCCATCCGACAAAGAGCCATTCTTGATATTTTGAGCTTTAGTTCTATATCCATCGATGTCACCTATTGTTACATACACGTTTTCGTCTGGACCTATCATAAGCTTCCCTCCGTCATGAACAGCTTTAGGAGAAGATGGTATCTCAAAAATTAATTTAGGTTCGGCCAACTTATTTTTAATTATATTATATCGATAAAGACGGTCGACTACTATTGTTGCTCCATCGTCGTCAATTACTCCTACATGATAAATATATACAAATGCATAGGATGTACCATCATCATTTTGCAGTATTGCTATATCGCACATACATGTCATATTTTCTATGGTATTTCCCAGATCTAGAACCGGTTCGTCTAGCATCTGACCATTTACGATTCTCATGATTCTATTATTAAACTGTTCAACAACCAACATATCGTTAGAGCCGAGAAAGGCAATAGCAGTAGGATTGTTTAATCCGTCGTAGACATGCCCGATCTTGATCTTTGTGTTATTACCATATATCTCGCCATCTTCACTTGAAAAAGCCACGTTACTAATATGTGAGTATAAAGTCCATTCTGAGATAAGACTGTTGCCTGTATCAGCCACATACACATTGCCTTCTTGATCTAAAGTGATACCTGCAGGAGACCTCATAGTAAGATTTCCATGGCTATATTCTCCCCATCTTGTTTTCTCTCCTAATTTTGTGATGAAAGTGCCATTGCTTGAGAATACTTGTATTCTGTTGTTGCCTGTATCAGCCACATACACATTGCCTTCTTGATCTAAAGTGATACCTGGAGGAGACCTCATTTCACCATCTCCACCTCCATACTTTCCACCCCATTCGTTTATCCAAGTACCATTGCTGGGGAATGCTAATGGCAGAGGATATAGCAAAGATGAGCATACTAAGATCGTCGAAATTAGAAATAGTACTGATACTTTATACCAAATAAAGGAATCTAGAATAGACTCTTTTTTGGCTGAGTTATTGCTCACTAAAAGCGCTGAAAAAAGGGCAAACATATGAATTTTTCGTAACGTACCAAATCTAGAATATCGAACTCTTTTACGAAAGAGCTTATATAATTTTGCTACTACATTAGTTCAAATTATCGTCGACTTTATGACATATCTATTTATAGTAATCAAAACACACTAGAATGACGATTCAAAAATACAAAGTTTCATTAGCCATTTTGACTTTGAAAGGATTAAGGTGAATATATGTATCGAGCTCTTCACAAAAGTCCTTGAGTTAAATTGCGAGAACACGTAATCTTCACAAGACGGTCAAATGTCCATGGATCTTGACATCATGAATAGACTTCTTTAGAAAATTGTATAAGGCTAGCGTGAAAAAAACAATAGCATTTTTACAATTATTGATAACAACTAATTAGTTAAGGCCGAGCTGGTAAACTTATTTAATTGAAAGCTTTTTGACTATTGAAACTCTGGAAGTAACCAAACATTATCAGCTTAGAGGTTCCTTCTACAGTTTGCAAGAATATTTGGAGGAATTTTAAAATTCGTAACTATTCGTGATGCTATAGTTCTATATTAAATGTAGAAAATAAGTGTTTAACATAGATGAAACACATCGCATCGTCGATAAAGAATCTCAGAGATATTATTTCCTCACCTTCTGCCTTATTTTCGACATTTCGTTCATCGAATTTGGTTAATTGTCCTTCAAGAGAGTTGTCTACATTGGAGGATCATTTGAGGGGTAAACCAGTTTTCTGCATGTACGTGAGGATTACACCATATCTCGACTTTGTAGCATCTCAGTTTTTAGATAGCACCGTTGGATATAATGATCACAACATCTTTAACCCAAATAAACTAATAGGCAATTGTTATTTGCCCTCCTTAGGATCTAAGGGAAAGCCAAGAGCAGCACGCCGGGCGCGAAAACCGCTGCAGAACAATTGGCCCAAGACACCTATTGGCAAGTGGCTAAGATGCACCTATAGAAAATGCGGCTTTGAATGGCAGTACTTTGGGGGACATAACTGGGCGCAATGTCCAGCATGTCACTCCACAATGAAGGTTGCAACTGCAAGAAGGAACTACAAACTAGCTGACAAAGATTGAATTTTCGTCCTGGGCCAGAGAAAGGTCTACGGCATTTCTATCCTTGTCATGAATAACTAGCAGACTCTTTTCGATCCCATGCCTTCTAGCTAGAGCTTGCAGATGGAAATTCAAGGTATGGGAATCGTTAAAAGAATCTGATTCTACCAATGCAAGCCTTTCGCTATAGACGCTCAGCTTTAAACCTCCTTCTGCTGATTTTTCTATTAAAGTAATATGCACAATGGATGTTTGAGTAGTGAGCAGATTTTAAATGCTGCCCTTAGTCTTGCTGCGGCTATAACACTCCCCCACAGCTCTCAGCGCTGCAGGTGCTAGCATGGCAAATGGCATCATATCAGGCATGCATACCTGTGACTCTTTGTATTTGCACTTGATGCTCGCCTTGTGGAACAAAAAAGTCGATATAAGTTGTTTTGCCGTCACCTCTTATTGACGATTCATGCAAAATGCCATCTAACATTACTATCACACTATGATCTTGTGACACTTGCGGTATCATCAAGCTTATAGGCCCACCTGTGGGACTATAAGGTCTTATTTGGAAGGCTAAGCTATCCGTTTGATTTTCATACCGGATTGTGCTCACCTGTGCTGCCGCATTTAAATCATAAGGGATAAGCCTACCACCACCAGCGTCTATTGTTGTTATTGGGGAGTCAAGGTCAAGCCCTGCGCAGCTGTAATAATATACCCCTGATTTTACTGCAGCATCAGTAATAGCAATAAATGGTTGTTCCTGACCGGCCCGGAGAATAGGAATTACGTTGCTTCTTACACTATCAAGCTGGGTCGCATTGTTACTGCGCGCCGAGGCAAAAACGCTGACATTGTAAACATCGAAAGGCGCATTATTCTTGACTGTTCCAACAAAAGCCTTTTCTTCTCCTGCAGCCATACTTGTGTAGTTTAGTACAATCATATCTGTAGTATGTGTTGCTTCAACTTTCTGAACATCTGCTATGAAAGGATCACCTGCCGTTCCGGAGTCGATTACAAACTTGAAAGGTGAGTCGTTTAACGGCCAGATGATGCGGCCATATGTTGTCTGCTGCTCCATCCTGATCCCATTTTCATCCTTCACCTCTAATCCTACAATCGCCTGAATCGGCAAGATGCCGGTGTTCCTGACTGTGCCTACGATGTTAAGTTTACCCTCAAAATCAACAAACGATGATTGAGCAATTATTTTTACTGAGTCATCAGTAGAATATGCACTTGTACCAAATGATAAAATTACTACAAAGGCAAGTGCAGGCACCGCTAATATATGCATCCTAGACTGCATGATAAGTAATTTGTTGACTGACAGCCTTATTAGCTGTTGGATTGCATTGGCTCGGAATACAAACATGTTAGTTGTAAGAAGAATTTTCTGCACGCAGGAGACATCAATACGGTCGGCATGATTTCAGCTGTCAGCTATATGTTCGCGGGCCTCCACAATTTAAGTAAGTTCCCTAACCCCCGGCATTTTCTCCGCTTAGCGCCAGACGATCCTGGTATACATCTATTAATTCGTTTATTGCATCGTCGTAGCTAATGTTGCGCTTTTCTATATGCATCATCTCATTCACAATTGATGCTAACCTCCTGTATGTCTGCTCGTCGATACTCAGCAACTTCATTATTTTGGTGCAATCTATGCGTATATTTATTGCTTCGAATCAGCAGAGCCGTAAGACCCTAATCGGCCTACTGTTGCAAGGGGTTCAAGAATTGAGACCGCATTTATTCCGGCTGCACCATCACTGCTGTAGCAGTGATTGTCTTGCGTGGAAGGAAGAAAAGGCAATAGTGACGCCCACAAGATCATCTGCTTTGAAGATATATTAGCAATAATTTTAGTCTAAGCAAGTAAATAGAACATAAAAGTACAGACATCTTAGTCTAGTAACTAGCAGAATTAATACGGGCTCCATATATTCTTAGTCTACGCTATTTAGAGAGAGATTTATTTTTGTTGCAGGACACATATATGCTCTATCAGCGAATGAAGCGATACATAGTGCATCTTCAGAACAAACTGCCGTATACTCCCAACGACGCTACTGTGCTTTTGCACAGGGCAAGGGAACTTGTTGAACCTGAAGCTAGCATCCGTGATGCCCGTATTTCCAAAAAATACATTGAGTTTGATACCAGTATATCTGAGGATAAGGATTTGAAAAAAATAATCGCAAGGCTTGAAGCGATTGCGCCATTGGACGGCTATGAGCAAATCATAGAGCGTCACATGGAGAAGGATATAGCCATCACGCGCGCAGTACAGCTATTTAATGATGAAAAATATTGGCAGGCTCATGAGGTGCTCGAATATGTATGGAAAAACTCGACAGGAATTGAAAAAGATATCCTAAACGGAATAATACTAGTAGCTGCCGCATTTGTACACGACCAAAAGCACGAGCATGATGTCTGCATCTCCATATTAGAGAGAGCCATAAAAAAATTTGACCGAGCCAGGGGAGTATACCATGGAATTGACACAAACAGAATTGCGAACATGATTTGTAGAATTATCAACACTGGAAGAGTAGAGAGCTTCACTATATGAAAGCCCAGATGATAATAGTTATGTAACAGCAGTAGTGCATGGTCTAGGAGTATAATGACGGAAGTCGCTAGCATATATCATAAAACGAGTTATTGGGAAGGCGCATCGATTATTTGAAAGCCCTGTTGTCATACTCTCACACACACACACACAGAATAGATATTAGGATGCTGTGTTCTACCTGTCTAAAACATTGACAGACATATCAGTGGTAGCGGGACCGGCATCAATTGATCTTGCAAACAACATTGCAAAGAGGCTTGGAGCCCAGCTGACTGTGGCAGGTCTGAGAATATTCTCAGACGGCGAGAGTAACATCAAACTCAGCAAAGTTGGCAAGAATTGTGTTATTGTGCAATCAACTCATCCACCTACCGATACGCACTTGATACAACTACTGATGATTGCAAAAAAATGCACAGACTACGGTGCCCAACATATTTGCGCGGTCATTCCCTATCTAGGTTACGCGCGCCAGGACAGGGCTTTTCTCGAAGGAGAGGTTGTGAGTATTGGCTTGGTGGCAGAATTAATTGAATCCGTAGGAATTGGACATATTATTACTGTGGATATACATAGTGAGCTTGCCATGTCATATTTCCCGAGCATTCAAAATGTTTCTTCAGTTCCACTCCTTGCAGAATACGCCTTCAACATGAAACTTCATGATCCGATTGCGGTGTCACCTGATGCAGGCGGAAGCAATAGGGCAAAAGAGTTTGCCCGGCATCTTGATATAGATGTAGTTGTTCTAAAAAAGTCCCGCCATAGAGAGACAGGTGAGGTGACTATAGACGAAAAGGTCCACAGGGATATCTCTAGGAGAGATGCAATAATGATAGACGATATAATAACCAGCGGTAACAGTCTCGCTAAGGCGGCCGAAGTTCTCCACAAGAATGGAGCAGGTAGAATATATGCTATGTGTGCCCACGCATTACTAATTAGAGACGCTGCTCAGAAAATCAAGTCTGCCGGCGTTGAGGACATTATCTCCACAAATTCAGTGCCAGGGCAATATTCCAAGGTTGATCTAAGCCCGGAATTAGCATTGGCAATCAAGTCTCGCTATTAGCATAAATCAGGCCGCAAATAACACAAATCCCGCCATATGGTGGATATGCGGCTCGTTTTTTTAGGTACTTCTTCGGCTGTCCCTACAACTAGCCGCGGACTATCTTCAATTGCGCTTATAAGGGGTGCCGAAGTGTTACTTTTTGATGCCGGCGAGGGGATGCAACGCAACTTCATCAAAGCTGGCCTCGGGATAAATAGGAAGATGAAAATCTTTATCACACATATGCACGCCGACCACTGCGTAGGACTTCTTGGACTTCTTCAGACAATGGGCCTGCAAGGAAGGGAAAAAAGCGTGTACATTTACGGCGAGCCACGACTTGAAGAGTTCCTCAGAGAAAATATGCGCATCATCAATTTCAGGCTCACATTTGATATCATTGTGCACAAAATAGACAAAGGCGGAGTGGTGGTTAAGGAAAAGGACTACCAGATATCCTGCTGTGAGACCGTACACTCAGTTCCTTCTTTTGCATATTGTCTGGAGGAATTTGATAGACCAGGCACGTTTAATATCTCAGAGGCAAAGAGGCTAGGAATACCCGAGGGTGAACTATACGGCAGGCTTCAGCATGGACAAAACGTCATCTACGGCGGCAAGATGATCAAGTCAACCCATGTTGTAGGACCGCCCCGCAGAGGCAGAAAAATAGGCATCTCAGGAGATACAAGACCTACAGACAAGCTGGCTAGATTCTTCAAAGACTGCGATGTCTTGGTCTTTGAATCTACTTATGGCCACGATAAGCAAGAAAAGGCTATTGAGAACGGGCACTCTACCGCAGCTGAGGCCGCAACGATAGCTAAAAAGGCCGAGGTCGATAAGCTATTGCTTACACACTTCAGTGCGCGATATGACGAGACGTCTATACTTGAGAAAGAGGCAAGTGCCATTCATAGCAATGTTGAAGCAGCAGAAGATCTTAAAGTTGTCAAGATTTCCTATAGACCAAAACTTTGAGTGAATATCATAGAAATGAAGTACACACAAATGACAGTGCTCGTGGGAGAATAGAGTATGACAGTGGAATATTTCAGCTTCCGAAGCAAAAATTCAAATAAATCAGAATTATAAATCTGCTTGTTACGCCTTTGGCGTTTATCATTTCTATTTTTTCTTTCTCTCCCCTGATGGACAGTTTTTTGCTTACAACGCTTTTTTCTATTGTGCTATCGATCTTGCAGGCGAGTAGGTCCTGGAGTGCCAAGAAACACCCTATCAGCAATACAAAATCACACGTAGCAACATAGGACCAGCTTGCAAGCCTGTCATTGCTAATTAAGTTTGTTGTCTCGGCGTTAGCGGTTGAGGAGTTGTCGCTTATTTCAAGCTCTCCAATATCTCTGTACACATACTTCAGCCTTGACAAGCATAGACTATCGACAACGAATAAAAATAACTCAGGTATGATATGCATGCTAGCCTATCCCTACCTTACGACAAAGGTATACTATTCAATTCTAGGTCTTCCTTTATGAGGATATGCCACAGTGAGGAATAGACGTCAGATCTTACAGTCGAAAACTAATCGCATTTATCATTTGGTTATAATGTAAAAGTCATATACACTAATCTTCTCTGTCGCCTGTTTTCTATTGATGTTATATTCTATGATGGCATATACGGCTGGAAATGTTTCAACAAGCCCTATCACAGGGCACAAAATTAACGCTTGTAAATGTAGTAGCACTTTTTTTGCCCATTTCATCTTTGAGTAGCGCAAGTTCAGAAAAAGTCCCACCTGATATGATCCTAGCCACACTAACGATGCAAAAAGCAAGATGGAACTTATACCAAGCTCAATGGGAGTGGTTGTTGAAGATGAATTCGCGATAGAAGTAAAAACAGAACTAATCTGAAGTTTGCCAGAAAGTGACAGTATGTCAGAACTCACGACACCAAGTTCATACGTCAAGAGGGAAAAAAATGGAACGATATATACTTGTATCATCAACGCCGTCGATGCTACGCCAGAAGCAAAGCCAAGGAAAAGTGTCACCGATTTGAACATGACTTTGTATCTGTGCCATCGAGGAAATTTGTCAAGGTTTTGCATTGTACCAAGGAACCATCTGCGCCTCTGCAAAAAATGATCTTTTAGGTTGAGGGGTGGCTGCTCAAGCAATATGCCACCATGCCACCCCATTGATCCTTGACCATATTTTTCATAGACCTTGTATCCAAACATTTGGTCCTCAGCAAGTGTGTAACCGAATCTCCATCCGATCTCATCTTCAATGTCTGATCTTACAAGCAGGTTGCTGCCATGCATATGCAGCGGGGGCGGGTTTTTCATCTGAGAAACACAGTCAAAGCACGCAAATGGCCTCACTGACTCAGCTATCGCAGTGAGACGGTTTGCTGACTCAAACTTGAGTGGATAAAATATCGGTCCTTCTGACACAACTCCTTTACCCTCCCTAATGAATTTGAGCAGAGCAAGTATTGTCTGTTGCGTCACATAACTTTCCTCATCCATATGAAATATCCAGCGCTCGCTGGTATTCTTGCCTATTTGGCGTCGGTATTCTACTGCATACTGCAGTGCTCGACCTTTCTTTATTGCATTGGTTTGATAATTTGCCTCTACCACCACCAATTCACATTTTTCGCTTTTAAGTGTCCATCTGTCATGCGGATCATCTGTCACTACAGAGATCTGGTAATTGTGAAAGTTAATCTTCTCTGCTGAATTTACTATTGATTGGATACCCCGCTTGACTACAGGCGTCTTTGTGGCAGAACGGGTAGTTATCTGGAAGATAATTGAGTATTGATTGAAGAAGCCGTATAGATCTTTTACTATAAACAGTTTCCTATTCTTCAAAGTCCTCCATACTGAAAGAGTAGCAACCGGAACATACGAAAGCCAGAAAAACATGGCTATAGCTATAAATGCATTATCAATCACGACAAGCATTATCTGTTTGGACTTAATAATGAATACATTCTAGAATGATTTTACAGTAAGTTTTCTATGCCGATAACGCATGGGCAAACGTGTTAGAAAGTCTAGGGTAGTATGTATATATTTTTGGCTTTTCTTGATACAGACGTAGTATTAGTAAGACTTTAAGATTTCTAGAAAAACTAGAAATAATAAAAGAGGCTAATACGTAGTGTCGATGGAACCAGCTGAACAACAAATACATTCTCAAGATAATCTCACATATTGCCAGCATTGTGAAAGCGAAACTGTAATATTTGATATGATCTCGAGCGAATTTGTATGTAGCTCATGTGGCTGTGTTGCAGACGATAGAATTTTTCATGCTGATAACGGAGCTGGTACCATTAATTCTTCAGAATATGGCGATAGGACAAGGACAGGGATGCCCGAATCACTCGCGGTACACAACAAGGGTCTGTCGACACTTATCGGACTGGATGATACTGATGCAAGAGGAAAGACGCTCGAGCCGGCCCAAAAGATGAAGATGCAGAGGCTACGTACTTGGAATAATAGGTCACAGCTCAATGACTCTATCTCGAGAAATCTCGAGAAGGCACTGAAATTTCTGAATAACTTTGGAGACAAATTATATCTCAGCCAAGCTGTCATGGAAAGTGCAGCCTATATATACCGCAAAGCTGCCCTTAAAAAACTGGCGAAGGGCAGGTCTACGCTAGGACTTGTTGGCGCAGCACTTTATGCAGCCTGCAGAGAGACTGCCACTCCAAAGACTGTCGCGGATGTTGCAGCCGTATGCAATATTTCAAGCAAGGATGTCATGGCGCACTATAAGCTTATCTTGAGGGAACTATCTCTACAAATGCCTGTGCTGCATGGTCCGGACTATGTCACGCTGATAGCGAACAGGCTTGACCTGAGCGAAAAGACCAAACGTGAGGCACTTCGCATCTATATGAGAGTACAGCAGAATCGTATTTCATTGGGCAAGAACCCGAGGGCACTTGCAGGAGCAGTCATTTATCTCGCATCTCAGAATTGCAATGAGTTTCTTCGGCAAGTGGAGATATGTCAAGTGGCGGATATTTCGACTGTCTCACTCCGGAAAAGATGCAAAGAGATAAAAGCTACTCTAGGAATTTGACATGAACAGAGAGGTCTTTTGCATCCTTGATGGTGTCAAGTTTGGCTGAACTTAGCATAAGGTAAGCTGCGGCAGAATTAGGGTACACATCTGCACAAGAAAATAGCGTCATGAGCATATCATCATGATCGAGTCTGAACCCCTGGCAGGGCTCATGGCCCCTGATTACAGCTTTAGTACCTGTCGCTTGCAACCATCTACGGGTCACATTGGGTCCGAAGTATCTCCCAAGGCCACGCCTTGACCTGTCGTGGCCTTTATTTTCGTCAATTTGCCGTGGGTCATTCCATAATATCTCTTCAAGCACACTATTTCTCACTTGGCTCTCATGAGCAAAGGCTATGGATTCTCTAAAGTTTTCAGCCGCTGCTTCCTTGGTAGGGAGTCCGCCATGTACTAAAAGTAACTTCTGGCTCACCACTGTTGAAAGTGTCAGCACTCTAAACATTGAGAGCGTCTCTTTATAAATCGCTCTCCAGTACTTGCCAAAGCGATCTTCTAGCGCATAGGGAAAGTCATGCGGCGAAAAAGGGAACTCTGCAGGGGCCTCATGGTTTCCCCTCATCACTACAACCGAGTCAGGATATGTGCTTTTCAGATAGCACACTGAATATATTACACTGAGGGAATCACTTCCCCTATCAATATAATCTCCAAGAAATACAAGCTTGTTCAATTCCTTTGACAGGAATCGCTTATAGTTTATTTCAGAAAGAATCCGAAAAAGCGACTTTGAATCACCATGCAGATCACTTATTATCACTAAGTTTTCTAAATCACAAACTTCCAGCAGGCCGCCATTTATCCGCCCTCCTGCTAATTTTTTCTTTCGCCTTCCTAGCTGCAGTGTGTATTCCGCTTGCCTAATTCTATCTATAAATTCGGAAGCATCAGCATTTTTCGCGAACTCTGCAAGCTCCAATGTATATACTTTTCCATGATGACAGTTAAATATATTACAAGTTGCATGCCTTTTACAAGGTCCAGAACCATTAGTGTATAGACAATAAAAAAATCCGTTCTTTCTAAATGGATATGAGAGAGAAGCTGCTTGTGGTTCCGCCACAACGCGATTGTTAGTATAAAGACCGCATATGTAATGACTCAAGCGTTCGATCAAGGATGACAATATTTAATGAACTACTTTTCTTTTCGCTGATGTCAAGGTCTACCTAGGAATCTTCTAGGTTCTTGTTGGGTTAGAAAGTATGTTTAACATTAAATCCAATAGGATTTGAGTTTCTGTAGTAAGTTGCCATTAAATGCTGCGGGCTGGAGTAACAGAGGTTGGTTGGAGATAATAGAATTCATATTGTTAATGTGTGAGAATGGAGCGAGGAAGACGCATGTAATGTATCGCTGCAATCTAAACTCGAAGCAGATAAATCAGTATCTTGAATTTCTGCTCGACAGTGGAATGCTTGAGACGATACAAGAGCGGCCAAATTCAAAGCGGTACATATACAAGACAACTGATCTAGGTAAAAAATTCATCGCACACTATAAGCAGTTAGCCGCGCTCTTTACCAAGGCTCCTCCTCCTTCGCTTGCATGATGAATGCTGGCGATATATGTTACAAGACGTTCGGAACAATAAAATAAAATAATTAATTATTATATACTTCTATTAGAAATAGCGATATGCATTATATGAAATGTGTGTGTAGTGACTCCGCTTAAATGAAGAATCGCAGTCGCTATGAAGTCATCGCCGCAATCTTAAAGTCTGTAAACAAGGAAGAAACTCGCACGAAGATTATGTATAAAGCAATGCTGAGCAACGACCAGTGCAAGCTATACCTGGATTCTCTGATCAGAAGCGGCCTTGTACACGAAGTGAACAATGGAGACAAAATCCTGTACAGGATAACACCGAAGGGAAGCAGATTCTTGTCCTATTATGACCAGATGAAGGAACTCCTCCCTGTGGGCATTGAAGAGAATTTGGCAGATGAGTACTACCACCTAAGCACATGATCTCATACTAGTGCCTTTAGGTTCATCTGGGATTGTGTATCAAGAAGCACGGAATACAAATTGGATGATGGAGCAAGCGACTGCAAAAAAAGAGTATCTCTTAGTATCATGAACCGCAGGTGAATGTTTGAAAGTTCTGAAACAACTTCGAGTATATCCTCTTGCGAGCGGGTTAGGACTACTATCGAAAGGTCTGCACGGGACATTATACTAGACAGTATGCTCTTCGTTCTATTTCTCATTTTTCCTGCTCCACGTATATTCTGTATTGCCTCTGCATACATTATATTAAGCAGAAGCTTGTCACGATGTCTTTGTTTCATCTCGACGAGAGCTGCAAGGAGCTGACATGAGCTCTCATTTTTTTTGCTGGGCGATATTATGTTATTGGATATTATTTTGTATGGTTTACCGGCCCACAATATTTTGAAAAGGCTCTTCTTGCCGGCAGGTAGAAATGCCTCGAAGAAGTTTAATATCGACGACGGCTCCAACCAGTTAACAGGAAATAAGAGCACAGGGTTACCACCCGAAATAAAGCTTGATACAATCCTCTGGAGGAATATCATTGCAATTGTCATGTTGACATGCGAGCCTAGTTCAAGAAGCACCAAATCCTTCTTTTGAAAGCCGCTGCCCAACAAACTATCCAATGTAGAGTATCCGGTTTTGATGATATCATCACCTCCTGAAAGCGCTGAGACTTCGGCTACCGCACCTCCTTTTTGTGGCTCGAATTTGACTGGTTGATAAGGAACAAAACTATGGAATATACCATTTTCGAGTGTATAGAGGTAAGAGGGGCGCTTTATAGGCGTGCCCCGTAGCTTCTGAAGAAAGATTTGTCTAATTTTTACATTCTTGTAAAATCTCTGCTTAAGCTCAACTATGCCGTCCACTAGAAATTCAAGCGTAATGTCATTGGGTTGTTCGCTTATGAATATGAGCTTCGCACCAGCCCTTTCCCTCCACGTCTGAAGCACTCTTTCGTTATTAAGGCGAGCCTCTCTGTCCATGAAAGACGCAATTGCATCCCAGCTGTCGATTATGATTATAGGGGATTTAATATCCATCAGCTGGTTTGTAATGCGCTCAAAGAGCGACTCTGGCTCGTCTAACCTTGCATCCTCAAAACTTGAGATCGCTTCGTATCCTCTGTCGAGGCTCGTACCTCGAGGTTTAGACTTTACGACAAGATCCTTCAGCCACGGGTAATATTGAAATAACTGCTTTGGGGATGTTCTAGTTGAAATGTAAAAGAAATTGTTCTTGATTCCAAGCACATTTAAGATAGTAAGAGCAAGTGTGGTTTTGCCAGTTCCAGCAAATCCCTTTACTAAAAGCGAGTATGTGTCGCGCCGTATAAAGTGCAAAAGCTCCTCTGGTATATGCGATGGGCTATCACCACTAGTATCCTTAAAGCTTACATAGCTCTCTGCCACGTATTATTCACCACAATCGTCTTGTTTCAAAGCCCCTTTGATACGAATTAATTGTTAATGATATATAACTATCCTATTAAGGATTAACCATCTCTTTTACTGCACTCAAGCCCAACAACAATAGGTATTTAGTTTCATCTATGAAAGTAGGCTCAAAATTGAAAAGTGATGTTATCGGGATTTGTTAGTGCAAATAAGCTTGAATTGTGCAAAGTGCAGGCGGTTTGTAACAGCTTGCAAAGATAGACAGAATGTTTGTCACCTCGGGTGTACTATCCATAAAGTACCATCCGGCTGTGAAATGATTATATGTACCTTATGTCTGTTATCTAAGACACCGGAAACGAGTAACACATTTATTATAATCGGCTGAAAGTCCTCAAATAAAGCTATGGTAATTAACGAGGAATTGCTCGCAGCCAGAAAAAAGGTTGCACAAAGAAGACCGAAGTTCATTAGGCAGGAGAGCTGGAGGTACGATAGGCTTGCCGAAAACTGGAGAAAACCCAAGGGAAAAGATAATAAGATGAGAAAGCAAAAGTCGGGAATGCCAGCCATTGTCAAGGTTGGGTACAGGGGCCCAAGGGCAGCAAGAGGTCTCCACCCATCTGGATATATCGATAGCCTTGTTCATAACACTGCTGAGTTGGCGAAGCTCGATCCGAAAAAGGACGCAGCAAGGGTTGGCCACACCGTCGGAAAGAAGAAGAGGATCGAGATAATTAACAAGGCTGCGGAACTTGGCATCAAGGTGCTCAACCCAGGTAACCTAAAATCTAAAATACAAAAAGAAAAGGAGAGGAAAAAAGAGTAACATGGTAGTCAACATTGCAAAAAAGCGCGAGCTGGCAGCGAGGGTTCTCAATGTGGGAGTCAACCGAGTGCGCTTTGAGCCCGACAGACTTGAAGACATCTCCGACTCAATCACTAGAGAGAATATACGTTCGCTCGTCAAGAGCGGAGCAATTTGGACAGTCCAGCCAAAGGGGAGCTCAAGAGGCAGAGCAATTAAGAAACGTTCTGTTTGGAAGGTTCACGGCAAAGGCCCTGGCTCAAAGAAAGGTAAAAAAACGGCAAGGGTTGGCAAGAAAAGGGTCTACGTGGTGAAGACAAGATCTATGCGTTATCATCTGAAAGTGATCAAAGAAAGAAAGGATATTTCCAACGATATGTATTGGTATCTCTACAAGAGGGTAAACGGAGGTCAGGTGAGATCACTTGCACATCTACGCGAGCTTGTAAAGGAGGCCAAATCCTCATAGCGCAATTTCTGAAGCGAAATTCTGCATTTGGCAAACTGTGCGACACTATCGCCTATAAAGTAGACACCTTCTTTCTTTAGTAGTCCTTTTTTCATTACCTTGCCAAAAGTATAGCCACCTATATTACCATCAGATTTTATCACTCTATGACATGGAGTAGCGATGGGATTTGGATTCTTATTTAAGATCCTTCCGACCATACGAGATGCGTGGGGATGTCCAAGAGCTCTAGCAATGTCACCGTAAGTTGTGACTTTGCCTTCTGGAATTTGAGCCACTATGTCGTAGACCTGGCTTGCTCTTAGCGGCAGCAGGTTCATAGGATATAGGAAGGCAGGGATGTATTTAAGATACATCATTTAGAGCCTGTAAAGCTCTAGAGAAGTCTCATCGACGATTTTGAGTATTCGATCCTTATCCCTTCCCAAGCCCTTGCTGTCTACTACAATATATGTCACCTTCTCTATGCTCTTCTCAATCATCTGGTTTAACATCGCATCATCTACTGCTTCAAGGTTGTGTTTTGAAGCCACTGCAGCAAGGCCAAATTTTGATTCGAGTAAAAGATTGTTAAACTTTTTTGGATAATGAGTACCACCAAGCCCTATGCCTACTTTTTCGCAGCGCTCAAACCCATTTTGAAGTATATCGAGGATGGTATCACATATGACTGCTGCCGCGTTTTCGTCTGCCCATTGCTTTTCAGACGATCCCAACTCTATAAATAATACTGGCTTATTGAGTGATGTGGGTCCGTGATGTGTTGCTTCTATTATAATCTCATATTCTGAAACCTTATGCTTAGCAGCAGTTATAGCCTTTAAATATCCTTTCTGCAGACTTGGATATGAGATTGCTATTTGTCGAGGATTTCCACCATATGAGTTGTCTGCAGAAAAATTACCGGTGAAGTGGCAGGTCAGCGTTGGTATTGAGCTGTGCGACCTATGCTTCGAAAGGAAAATGAACACATCTGCGCGCGAATATAGATTATCAATGTTTTCCAGAGTCAGCAAATTGCCAAAGAAAATATAAAGTTCGATATTCTGATGGCGTAGTGACCGGTAGGACTCGCCGTCGGTGTCTCCTCTTTTATTGTCAATTGCAAATTCAGCGTTTCTTATCAAATAGCGGCTCATTGTAGTACCTGCCAAGTCATGACCAGAGGTTACAAGGACGCAGTGATCGTTCAACTTACAGCGCCTACAAGCTATACTAATTTTAGCCTTATCCCCCCATGAAGGCAGGGTGATCAAAAAACAGATGATAGGTCTGAAAATCGTAAAAGCGCTGGCAGCGTTCTAATCAAAGGAAAAGGATGTTATGTTTAGGTTTATGGCACAACAAAACTTGTCTTCGAAGAATTAAAATGCGTGATTGAGTCTGTGAGCCAAACAGCTAAGGAAAGAGTATTTCTGGTACAAGAATATCGGTATTCAGATAGAAAACTGCTAAGAATGAGCAATCAAAGAACAGCAATAAGTGTTAGGAGGGTCAGTAAGTATATAATATCTATAAAAGGAAAGTGGAGTATCTGTGTAGGAATTACAATTTCATGGTATTCTACCTAAGTAAATTTATAAAATGCATCAGAGCTTTGCATAGCAAACAAAATGGACAATAGAATGGAAGAGGCCCATGAAGATGAAAAAGGCCAAGAGGAAATTGAATTTGAAGATGATATTAAGGAAAATCCTAATTCTGTAAAACCAGAAGTAACATACAAAGAGTTTACTGATTCAAGTTCCGGAGAATCCCAAATTGACAAGGCAACACCAGAAACTGAAGAGGAGCACCACCTCCCCTCAGCTGTCGGGGTAAATGTAAGTTCACCTTCTGTTTCCTCGGCGGTAGCATCACAACCAAGCGATAATGTACAGTCCCCGATTAGTTCCAAGTTTTTTGCCATCCGCACTACAGGAGGTCAAGAACGGGTGGTTGCAAATCTACTGCAGATAAGGGCGCACGCCAAGAAATTGTTAATTCGGTCCATCATTGTGCTTGACAGCTTTAAGGGTTACATCATTGTGGAGGCGCCGGATTCCAATGTTGCATATGAAGCACTTGCGGGAATAAGGCATGTTCGTGGCCAGATCAGGGGCGATCTGCCTTTTAAAGAAATAGAAGGATATCTAGTGAAGAAGCCTGTAGTATCAGAGCTTAGTACAAATGACACTGTCGAAGTTATTGCGGGGCCATTCAAGTCTATGAAGGCCAAGATAACCCGGGTCGACTATGAAAAACAAGAAGCAACAGTTGTTTTACTTGATTCACCATATCAAATACCGGTAACTGTTGACGCTAACTACCTCAAAAGGTTAGCACACTAGGCATATGCTGCATAGAACTCAAAGATTAAATAAAGAAATGTAGCCAAATTCATTGTTTAACTTTCTGGTGTTAGAGTTGATCGTTGACCTAAACGTGAAGGGCAAACATGCAGTAGTTATAGGGGGCGGAACTGAGGGAATCAGAAAAGTCCGCGGACTTTTGGGCCAAGATTGTAAAATAACAGTAATAAGTAACAGGGCTAATCGTTTTCTGATTGAGCAGGCTGCTCTAGGCAGGATAAAGCTCGTTAGGACAAAGCTCCGCGACGCCAACATACTTAACAATTTCAGTGATGCATTTTTAGTGCTAGCTGCCACCAATGATAGAGAGCTCAATCGTAAGATTGTAGAAAAAGGTCGATTGATAAAGGCATTTGTTTACGCAGCAGATGATCCGGCCGTAAGCGACTTTTCCTATGCTTCCATTATCAACATTGAAGGGATAGTGCAGGTGGCAATTTCAACCGCTGGCAAGAGCCCTCTAATGGCGCGGAAAATTAGGATAAAGGCAGAGAGAGTACTGCGCAGGATAATCAAGAAGGCTGATATTGAAAATGCGAAGCTTCAAGAATTTGCACGGCAGGCAGCACGACCGCACATTAAGACAGTAGGCGAGCGTAAAGAATTCCTCTATTCCGTAATAAAAAACAGAGAAATCCAGAACCTTATTAAGGAAGACAAGATTGAAGATGCTAAAAGTGCAACGTTAGAGCTATTACAAAAATGGGAGAAAAAAGACATAACATGACAATAACTATCAAAACTACATCAGAAACACGAGTTGGTCTAGCTCCGATCGTCAACGCAAGAGTTACGTATCGCAATGCTCCCATGCATCTCCTGGAAAAGTTTGTGTTCAAAGATATTGATAAAGCACATAAGGTCTTTATTGAGAGCGCAGGACTGGACGAATGTATCATATTGCAGACATGTAACAGGGTTGAGATTTTTGGTGCAGCAAGGGACCTAGATGAGCACAAGCTCCGCGAGGGGTGGGTTTCTGCCGCGGGGATATCACAAAAGGACTTAGACAGCATCGAAATCAATAGAGGCAAGGATGCAATCATGCATCTAATGAGGCTTGCCTCAGGCCTTGAGTCGCTGGTTGTAGGCGAAGACCAGATTTTGGGTCAGGTGAGGAGAGCATTTGAGTTTTCACGTACTCATCGCTTTGCAGGCACTAACCTATCGGTAGTATTTGATAGAGCTTTAAAGGCCGGAGGCAAGATTAGGGCTGCCACTGGCATAAACAAGGGCAATGTTTCGATTGCCTCCGTAGCTGTGAACCTTGTTGAAGAATACTTTGATGACCTAAAGAACAAAACTGTGCTATTGATAGGCACTGGAGAAGCTGCAAGCCTTGTAGCAAAAGTACTCAAAAGACGTGATGTAAATTTTATGATAGCGAGCAGAGCTCCTGAAAGGGCGCACGCATTTGCTGATACTGTCGCGGGGATCCCGATCGCTTTTGATACCGCTCTAGACATGCTGCGAATAGTTGACGTGATATTCACGGCAACTATGGCTCCCTACCGCCTAATCACTTACGAAAGGATAGAAAATGCGATGACTAAAAGAAGGGGCAGGACTAGTTTGATGATCTTTGATCTATCCAATCCAAGGACAGTGGACGAAAGAGTCGCAACTATCCGTGGAGTCAAGCTGATAAACATGGATCAGATTGCTGAGCTTGTTGGAAAGAATATGCGCTCCCGTATGAAGGAGATCAATTCTGCCGAGAAGCTGATAAATGATGAAATGAAGTCATTTGACGCAGTTATTAACAGAATGAAGGCCGAGCCCATTGTGATGTCTGTATTCAGGAGCGTAGATACGATAAGGGAGCGAGAATTGAAAAAGGCGTTCGCTATGATTGGAAAAAAGATGGCACCGGAGGAGACAAAGGTCATAGAGCAGCTTTCCTATGCGGTTGTTGAAGGTGTCCTATCAGTCCCTATGAATAACCTGAGAAAAGAGATAGAGGAAGGGGGTAATGAGGAGCTGATGAAAATAGTGGCTAAGTTGTTCAACTATGAAGGAAACCAAGATCAACAGCAGCATTAACTCTTTTCCAAATGTAAGACTTCGCCGTCTAAGGACAACATCTGCAGTAAGGGATCTGCTGCAAGAGACACGCCTTTCTTCTAAAGATCTGATAGCTCCAATCTTTGTTCAGGAAGGATTAAAGAAGACGCAAGAGGTGCCCTCAATGCCGGATATCTCGCGTATGCCACTGTCTAAACTTGTTGTTGAGGTCGATCGCATATTGGAGCTTGGTATCAGCGCAATTATTCTATTCGGCTTACCTTTGCAGAAGGACGCAAATGCAGAATCCGCATTCAATGGCGACGGCATCGTGCAGAGGTCAGTTGAGGTCTTGCGTAAGCACTTTGGTAGTAAAGTGGCGATAATTACTGATGTTTGCCTTTGCCAATACACTTCTCACGGGCATTGCGGTCTTGTAGTAAACAAAAAGATAGACAATGACAAAACCATTGGAGCTTTGGCAAAGGTGGCTGTCAGCCACGCGAGGGCTGGTGCAGATATTGTGGCACCTTCTGCTATGATGGACGGGCAGGTTCAAGCACTGCGTACTGCACTAGACAACACAGGATTTGCAGACGTAGCAATAATGGGATACTCGGCAAAGCAGGCATCCCCCCTTTACGCTCCTTTTCGCGATGCAGCTTATTCCACACCTGAATTTGGCGACAGGCGGACATATCAGATGCCTTTCTCAAATGCAAGGGAAGCTATGCGTGAAATTCAGACAGATATTGCAGAGGGTGTCGACATTGTCATGATTAAACCAGCCATACCCTACCTCGATCTTGTATACACCGCTAGGCAGAGCACTTACCTACCTATTTGTGCTTACAGCGTATCTGGAGAATATGCGCTGATTAAGGCGGCTGCTATGAAAGGCTGGATCGATGAAAACTCAGTCATGACTGAGTTCATAACATCTATTAAACGAGCTGGCGCCAACATGATAATTACGTACTACGCAAAGAAGATGGCAGAGTTACTCAACAGCTAAAACTATAAATTCACATTTTTAAATTGGCGTGAGATATGAAACATATCGATGTTTGCGACTGATTCAGGTTCTGAAAGGGCTACTAGCATAGAGGACTACCAGAATACTTGTTGCGAGTTCATCACGGACATTAGTCGTGACTATATGGACTGGATTGAGCGATATCAGTTAGGTAGTCAGGAAACTGCAAGAAGAAAGGCAGCAATAAATAATATCGTCAGGACTACCAACGACTGGATTATGAAATATGGTACTACCATCAAAAAGGTTGACATTGTGATGAATGATGGCGTTAACAAGATGGCAGAGAATACTGCAGGGTATCCTTTTCAGTTTGATGTCCTAGTAAATACGATGAGGCGCTTCACAAGCCACCCCGCGGGCGAAGTCCGAATGAAAATCAAGGCAACCCCGAGGCCTGGCAGGCTTGCACGGATCGGTCACTACCAAAAAAATCAATTGTTACTCATAAATTCCAGTTCGCCAGTTAGATTCACTATAAGCG
>JBKPEN010000102.1:0-3827 GCA_046728425.1 Thermoproteota archaeon | reverse complement strand
CCTAAGCGTCTTGATTATCGTTTCATGATCCTTTAGCAGGTTTGATATCATTGTCTGCGCATCAGGATTTCGACCAGGATCTTCATTAATGCTTGAGTAGCGGACAAACTCGTCAAGCGTGCCAAGAGACTTGCCGCCAAGGTGCCTTGCTCTTTCTGCTATCTCGTCTACCATTTCGTCTAAGGCTTCATACTGCTCTTTAAAGAACTCATGTAGCTGATGAAACCTCGGGCCAATCACATTCCAGTGATACTTCCTTGTTTTTGTATACAGAACATATTCGTCACACAGACGCATGTTAAGCGTCTCAACTATCTTTTTACGAGCATCATCTTTTACTCCAATGTCTGCCTTTACATCGTGCTCCATTATTGCTGTAGATGCAGGGCTGCTAGTACTACTGCTACTTTTTGATGCCATATGATTATGGCATGTCATAAAGATTATTTATGACGTATATAACAATGAGCCGGACAGCTACTGCTGATAAATGAAAGTAGACTCTCTCATGATATATAGTTGAAGAGAAGGCAAAAGTTGTATCCTGACTCCACTTGGCTTTCTCCCTTGTATCAAATGCAATGGTAGAAAACCTGATCGATTACAAGCACGAGTCTCAGTTTGATTCTGTGACGTTATAACGACTTCTGACAGCTATTAAAGCTCTGACAAGGCCAAGCAATATGATAACCATCAGCTACCTTATTCCTCTAGCTCCTTTGCTTGGATTCCTATCTAACGGCGAAATATTGGACTCACTTTGCCAGTAACTTGAAGGGTAAATGCCTTTACACGGCAGCTTGCTGTCTGAGTCTCTCCAAGCCGAATATATACCATCTTATCAAGTGACCAATACATTAGGCTAACTATTGAACAAAGGTAACATGCTTTTGAAGAGAAAATCTCTGGTGCTCAGAGAATTTTATTGCCCTTATATAAAATCGTACTAGTTATCACTGGTTACAGTTGGCCACATGCGATCACAGAGACAGTCTTAAATCAGTTAGGTGATTATCCTAATAATAGGGTCTGGCAGAGGATAGGAAATAGATTGGAATGAGAGCAGCAGTATTTGGTAAACCAGGCATTGAAAATCTTAAGGTCATAGATAATATAGAGAAGCCTAAATTAGCCAATCCTGATGACGTTCTGATAAAAGTCAAAGTAGCAGGGGTGAACCCCATTGATAATGTAGTCATTTCCGGTTCTATCCCGACTGTGAAGCCCGTGCCACATATCCCGGGAGCGGAAGTTTCAGGCACAGTAGATGAGATAGGTAATGAAGTTAATGGACTTAAAAAGGGAGATAGGGTGCTTATACATAACAAAATGTTTGATGGCAAATGCGATATGTGTTTGAGCGGACTTGATATGATTTGTCGAAATGGTGGCTTGATTGGTGTAATTACGAATGGAGGATTTGCAGAATATATTGCTGTCCCTCAGAGAAATACATTCAAAATACCAGATGATATGGATTGGGACTTGGCTGCAAGTCTTCCTGTGACTGGGCTAACGCCATTTCATGCTTTAAACGAGGCACATTTGAAGATGAATGAATTCTTGTTGGTCTTTGGAGCCTCTGGAAATACTGGAATGATTGCTATACAGCTTGGAAAAAAGATGGGAGCAAAAGTAATTGCAGTTTCAAAAGAAGAAGAAGAATGGGTTAGAGATTTTGGAGCCGACTATGTAATAACAGATTATGATAGAGTAGTCGAACAAGTCAGAGAAATTACTTCTGGCAAGATGGCAGATGTTGTAGTAAATTCGTTAGGAGTTAAGACGTGGGATAGTAGCTTTGAATCAATTGGCATTAATGGAAGGTTGGTAACTTTTGGAGGACTTACTGGTGCAGATGTTAAACTAAATGTCCAAGCACTGTACTCAAAACAAATAAAACTGATAGGTTCTACCGGAGGGACAAGAAGGGAACTAAAAGACCTTATCGATAATCACGATAAAATCCAGGTAAAAGCATGGAAAAGATTTGATCTTGACAATATCCAAAAAGCCTTGCAGGCTTTGTTCTCAAAGGAAAGGAGCGGAAGGATATTCTTAGACGTCTCATAATGTAGATATAGAACCCATTGTTTGTTGACTGAATATCTCTTCCTAAATCGATTATAACCGCCATCTTGCCAACATAGGATAATAATAATAATAGCACTAACATCATCTCACTTGGTAACTTTGAAGCTTCTTCTCTCTGCTTCCTGTTTTTTGTAGCTATTGGATATATACCAGTCTGACTGACATAAAAATTCCCTTACCGGAAAGATTTTAGATCTTGTCAGGATAAGAGGGGCATCATTGCTTGGAAAAGCATTGCAACCTGACAGTGTCTTTTTAGTCATCAAAAGCATGCTTTAACAAATTATTGTCAAGCAATGTCCGTATCATATGCTGACATTACTTGGCAGAATGAAACTGAAATTGAAATGATAAGGCTGAAAACTCTAGGCTTAGAAGAATCAGGTAATTGCAAATATGAGATCTATCTTCAACCTTTAATTCTGTTAACGTTCGCAGATATAGTAAATGAGCTCGAGAGACAGAGATATCGATGAGTGGTTCAGAAGGTGGTGGACCCCATGGTGGACTCCATGGTGGGGGGCAGGCAGTAGAAGAGGAGGAGGAGGAGACATCTTCCGAGAATTTGATGAAATGAGACAAAATATGACAAGGATGTTTGAAGAGACTGTACGAGATATTGACAAGGTCCCTAAGGATTTGATACGAGAATATGAGACACCTACTGGGGGGAAAGTAAGAGAAGTAGGTCCACTAGTTTATGGCTATTCTGTTACTGTAGGACCCGACGGAAAACCAAAGATAAAGGAATTTGGCAACGTCAGGTCATTAGGTGGTGGAGGCATTACACCTCCTGCACTGACTGCGGAAAGGGAACCCTTGGCAGATGTCATAACTACAGACAAGGACATCAAAGTAACAGTAGAGATGCCTGGCATTTCAAAACAGGATATAAAAATAAATGTACAGGATAGCTCAGTTGAAGTATCTACAATAGAGAGTGCATCCAAAAAGTATCGCCGTTCAATAGAATTGCCCCCAGATGCAGATGTCGAGACCGCCAAATCAACTTATACAAACGGCATACTTGAAATAACTTTTAAAAAGAAAGGCAAGACAAAAGGAAAAGAACTCAAAATCGACTAAGACGCGCAGCATGTGTCCTGCAATCTATCTTTTTGTACCCATCTTTGAACAATCACAAGTTTGAAGCCTACAGTGGGGCCTTTCTAATTACGCAATTCTAAATGAAGAAGGCTCCGATAAACAACGGCTTTCTTGTTTGTCGTGTTCGCGACATTTTATGAAATAGTTGGCCATAAAAAAATCTGTGTTGGCTACCCGTAATAGAAAGTACTGTGTGGATAGATTCTTGCATTCATGAACATAAACGCAGAGAGATGCAGATTATCCAACAGCATAAGCACCCCTAGCAACGACTTCAGATAGCGCGGGGTGGATGTGCACCGTCTTTTCAATACTACGAATGTTACCATCGCCTGCTTTCACTATTACAAGCACCTCGTGAATAAGAATGGATGCGTGACTTCCAAGAATATGACAGCCAAGGATCTTGCCTTCATTTGAAACCAAGAACTTGATAAAGCCGTCCCTGTCTTCAATCGCTTGTCCCATTGCCGTGTGTATGTAATTATAGACCGCCTTTTTATAAGAAAGACCTTTTTTCCTCAGTTGCTGCTCTGTATGCCCTACGCCTGCAATCTGCGGCGAGCTGAAGATTGCGTGGGGCATTGCAATATAGTTTACTGGAACCTTCCTGGGGTGCATTATAT
>JBKPEN010000169.1:0-19706 GCA_046728425.1 Thermoproteota archaeon | reverse complement strand
CCTGTTGGTAAAAAAATATCTGGTTTATTGAGGGCAAGGGCAGAGGTTTTCCGCGGGGCACTGCGGCCATATACGGCAACTGTAAACCAAGAGCTAAGCGATATACTTGGCTCGACTATAAGGTTGTATTTAGTCCTCGCGGGGAACAGCGAAGGTTTAGAACCAGACAACAAAAAACTTTGTAACGCTGCACTAAATCTCGCAGCAGGCGCTGCTCTTAAGAGAAACGAGGCAATATTCTATATCGACGAAGCAAGGAAATAGCACTATCTCTAAACTGAATCTAAAACTTGGTTGAATTCGGCTTAAGTCTACTTATTGTCAAAACAGCAGGTATAGCAAAATACCCCATCAATACCCTGAACTAAGCCCATCCAAAATAAAGGCAATAGCTACTGAGATTAATATAACTGCCAATAACCGTCGCAGTAGCACGTCCTTAGTCACCAGTGATAACCTTGCTCCTATCTGAGCGCCGGCAAAGGCACCAGCTGATAACGTAACTGCCTGAAGATAATCAGGATGTCCCAAAACCGAATGTGTAAAGACCCCAGCTATTGCTGTTATCATTAATGTCAATTGCGATGTGGGTGCCGCTCTATGCATTCCTAGGCCAAGGACAATTAGCATGGCTGGCACAAAAACTATTCCGCCGCCGACCCCAAATAGACTTGATATTATGCCGGCTCCAAATGAAGCGATAAGAACTGCAGCAATCTGCAAAGGCACAGAATGCCTTTTAGCCAGATGATCTTTTAGGATTGAGTTTTTATATAAAAGGTAAACGCCGGTGAGTATCAGTAATATACCAAAGTACAGTTTGAATGAATCTTCATGTAAATATTCAGACAATATAGCTCCAAGCACACCGCCGGGTACTGCACAGGCAGCCATTTTTAGACCAAGTGCGTAGTCAATCCTCTTTTGCCTGGAATACTCTATAGTAGAGGAGAAACTTGTCGACATGACTGCAATAAGGCTTGTGCTTGCCACTTGTGTGGGTGGTAGGTTCAGGAACGTAAGTGCCGGCACCATTATTATACCGCCCCCAACTCCAATCATGGAACCCAAGGTTCCACCAGCAAGACCAACGCCGATTAGAAATAGTAGTATGGTTATGTTATCTAACAAGGGTATTGTTCCTTCGTATGCCTAACAAAAGCTGGCTGGGTAAAAACCATTTGCGAAGCTTTTCCTGCCAAGCATAATATATAAAGCAATCATCTACACAACCAGTCGGTCAGCCAGCTATAAAAGTCGGTTGACTGTTGAAAGAGAAGAATAATATTATTACACTGCAGGACTCATCTATAAGATATATTTTCAACTTCTATCAACACTTTTATTCAAAGAGTCAAAGCCGCGTGAGTATGACGTGGGGAGCTCATGAACTCAAACAATGAGAATCATCTAAATAAAAAATTTTCCAGATCTGTTAGAACGTTCATAATGAATCTGCCATTTTCATTGTAAAAATTTTTTATCCGCATTCTCTGCGGGTAATTGATAATGTTTGTCTTTTTAATCACGCGGTTAAAAGATTGTAATAATATCGCGGATAATGACTTCGAATAACCTCTTGTTATATTGTTCTTGACACCACAGTTAGAATGTATTTATTATCTTGTAAAGCCGGAGTTATTCTCGTAGTTTTATAGTTTTATTAAACCCCACACGACGTTAAACAGCAGTAGAGGCGTTGCGTTTAGTAATTATAGGATTCGGAGTAGTTGGGCAGAGTTTCGCCAAGTTACTGCTCTCCAGGTCAGCAGATCTATACAGTCAGCATGGCATGAAGCCCCGTATTGTAGCCTGTGTCGACAATAGAGGCTCAGCGGTAGCCCCGGGGGGCCTCGATCTCAAGAGACTCCTTGAGGTGAAAAAGGCCAAAGGAACTGTAGGTGCTTACGAGAAAGGTAGTGCCAAATTTGATTCCTTACAAGTCATTGAAAAGATGGAAGCTGAAGTGATGCTCGAATGTACTCCTACTAATCTCAATGACGGGGAGCCGGCGACCTCTCACATTACTTCGGCAATGAGAAGTCAGAAGCATGTTATCTGCATTAACAAGGGACCGCTTGCCCTTGCTTTTCCCTCGCTTATGGAGCTTGCCAACTACAATGGTGTTATGTTACGATTCAGTGGGACAGTTGGTGGTGGAACCCCCATTTTGGAATTTGCTAAGCGCTGTCTAAAAGGAGACAGAATAATTTCATTCCATGGAATACTTAATGGCACGACAAATTACATATTGAGCAAGATGGAGGAAGGACGAACATATGAGACTGCAATGCAAGATGCCAAAGCAAAAGGGTATACAGAAGCCAACCCATCACTTGATGTCGACGGCTTTGACGCAGCTGCAAAACTCGTTATTATGGCAAATTGGATTATGGGAATGAAAGTAACAATGAAGGACATCAAGCGAGATGGCATCGTCAATATCAGGTTGTCAGATGTGAAAAATGCAGCCGAACGGGGCAATGCAATCAAATTGCTAGCCATATGCGACAGCAAACGGCTCCACGTAGCCCCAACAGAAGTCGCAAAGACAGATCCACTTTATGTTAACGGCACTCTCAATGCTGTCACATTTTCCTCAGATCATTCTGGACAACAGACAATAATCGGAAGAGGCGCAGGAGGTATGGAAACTGCAAGTGCGATGTTACGTGATCTCATAGAGATAAGAGATGCAAGATTTAGCTGAAGGTGTTAACCCCTGTGTGGAGAAATAGCTTTCCGACCAGTTGACAAGGCTCGAGCTAATACTTCTAATAACAAACGGAAACCTGAAGAGTTGCTTAAGAAAAAAAGGTCATGCAAATACTCAAGGCTCTTCAGCTTCTCTTATGAAACAGAGTAGGTTTGATCAGCTGAAACTACTAGAAGATAGATTAAGAAAATTTTTCTCTATTGCGATTAGACATTGCTCCTTACAATATACCAACGCAGCGCTAGTTATGGCTTGTAGATCAGAAGAACATATAAATATTGCATTTTACTAAACAATTTCTGTAAGGTAATATTGCAGATTTTCAACAAATCAACCAAAAAAACAAAAGGAATTGCAGATGCTGAGTCCTATGAATGCAGAGAGTGTCGAGTCAAGCCTGCAGAAATATTTCAAATCAATGGTGAGTACTGCCTGGAATGTTGGCAAGAAATAACACACACTAATGCATAAGCATTACAGGTAGGCAAATTGATTCCTCTCTGATTATTGCTCATAGATCTTTGTAGACCAGAGAACTACACATGATTCCAGAATAGCCTTCCCCTTGATTATTGCCTCGAGCATCAGAATCCGTTCAATCAACAATTTTCATAGCTCTAGATTTCAACCACTCGCTCCTTACAGACGGGCGTTCTCGTTAACACTTGAGCTGGTAAGATCAAGACCCTTGGCAATGTGTTAAGTGAAGTCGACGGAGCTCTCTTGTGTGTTAATGTAACAGATTAATTATCGTTTGTGCATCCAAGTTCTTGATCCCCCTGAAAATATTCGTATTATCAAAGAGTGAAACCGCAAAGCTTTTCGATAGCCTTACTTCTTCATGGCCGCAAGACATTATACCTAAGGTTAAGAATATCAAGGTATACCAAATTGAGCGAGACACGTGCCTGCTAAGTGCGGACAAGATGGTTGCAGCTAAAGTACGCGGCTTAATAGTGCCGTTTCTTGGCAGGCAAGAAGATTTGCAGCGCTTTCCTTCGGTGACCATAGACAAGGGCGCAGTAAAATTTATTTGCAACGGCGCGAAGGTGATGCGGCCTGGTATAATCAATTTTGACTCATTCAAAAAAGGAGAGATTGTAGTAGTCAAGGATCAGACTCAGGGAAGGGTGCTTGCTGTCGGGCTTGCTCTTGAAGATAGTGAAGTGGCAAAAACAATGACCAAGGGCTATGTCATAGATACTATTCACTACGTTAGTGACAAAATATGGGAAGCCTATAAGAAAATATAGGCACTAGGATGGTTTTAGTGTTTCTTCCCTGTGCCCAGTTCTCGTGACATATAATATGTCGATCCCGTCTCCACTTGCGGTATCACGTTGAATCGCTGATCTAATAGCGCGGGTAGCCAATTCTCTAACCGCTTCTTCAGACATATTTGGCTTAAATTCTGCATCCATTATACCAAGTGCCCCTTCTGCTCCTGTGCCTACTGCAGCATAATCATCAGGAAGTACTGAACCAAGAGGGTCAAGTGTATAGATCTCGGGCTTTTCGTTTATACCACCCACAATAACTTGTGTTAGCAGTGGAAAATATCTTCTCTCAAACATAATAACAGACATTAGCTTCGCAATCGAGTTTGGAGGAACGATACGTCTTGTCTCCAATTTACGGATTTTTGCCAAAGCCTCTACTTGCCTTACAAGCACCTGCATGTCAGCAACCATGCCAGCACATGCAGCGCCAACGTGATCCGTTACTGGAAATGTCTTCTTAATGTTCTTGTTCACTACAAAGTTTCCAAAAGAAACTCTCTTTTCTGCTGCTAGTAAAACACCATCATTGTATGAAAGTCCTACTACTGTTGCGCCGGGCATGAATTCAAATGCCATATGCGATGTACATCGTTGCTGCGGTTAGATTTAGTCGTTTCTATTGGAATACAAAAAATTGCCAAAGCAGATTGTGCTTTTATCGCAGCTAACCTTTAGTTACATTTGTGTCATGTATACGTATAGCCTCAGCGACGAGCCTGTTCTGTAACTCAAGTGCTTCCTTACCTTCGGGATGTTTCGTCTGCGCAACTGCCTCAGCGACAATGCTTATGACGTGCCTCATAAGGAACTCATCTCCTCTTGTGGCTTCCGCCCTATAAGTTGGATTGGCTTTATTTACAAAAACAATATTGTCGGTAATAAAGCTGTATCGCGAATCGCTTTCATCTTCATAAGGGATCACCTTATAGCCTATCCTCTTAAGTGCAAAAGTCTTCTTCAGTATCGGCTTACGTATATTCTTTGTTTTAATCACAGTGCCGTCGGCCTGTGTTTGATCCACTACCTCTATAGTCATTTCTTCAGCCACGTTAGTTGAACTGCTTGAAATATACGGTTCCGTGACAGCACGTAGGCTGGCAACATCTTCCTTTGAAATTGCTGAACTCTGAAGCGGAGACGGAGATATCTCTTCATAGTCTGCGATATGTCGATTGTCATCAGAACGCACTTTAGGTCTATGTTTGTCACGATCTTCCTCCTCTGCAGCCCTCACCTTTTCTTTTATTTGTATCAGCTCGTATCCTTGTACTTCCTCTTCAAGTTCTAGATTTTCGATCATGGCTTGTCCAAGTATCTTGTCAATTTCGCGATAAATCCTTGTTTCCTCACGAGTAATCAGTACGTCTTCATATTCGGTCAGCCCTGGAATGACTTTATCAATGACAAAGGTTTTCATAAGCTGATTAAATTTAGCGTATTCGCTGTCCTCAATGATCGCAGACTTGTCAGCGAACCTACTCGTCAGGCTATCGCATCTGACAAAACCTGTTACACGGTTCAGTTTTGTATCAAAGCCAAAGTTACTGCGCGTCACAATATGGTTTCCAACCATGACAGCGATTCCCCGCTCATCGTCTGATAGTGGTCTCCTGGCAATAATGATTTCTCCAGTTAATTTGCCACCATCAAGATTTACGGCTATCCTGTGGCCTTGAATTTCAGGAGCCTTTATAATCTGGGAGCCATCAAAATTCCATTCTTTGAATTTCTCGTCAGTTTTGATATATACTTCAAATAATGGTTGCCTCAACACTGCTAGTTTTCGGATCTCTTTGGTTATTCTAAACAGATCAAGTTGGGTTTTGGCCCCTGTCATAATCAGTTCCGTTCCGTCTCTTTTAAGCGGAGGTGCTTTTAGATCACCCAGCTTGGCATTACCCGTGTACAGTCTTTCAAGCACACTTGCATTGATGATAACCGCTTTCATGAAACTCCCACGTCTCGTTCTTATTCTCATAGTCTCAAATGATGTCAGAAATGATAGTCTACCCGTGCCATATCTACCTGTTCTAATTCTTTTCAGCTTAGGTGAAATGGATTCAGTTCTTTTATGGGGAGAACCCAAAAGCAGAAATTTTTCCATTCCATTCTGATCCATTCCTGCATCATCTTCTATAGCAATAGAACCATTGCTGAGGACGGTGACAAGAACCTTTGTTGCGTCCTCATCAAAGGCGTTCTCCACGAGCTCTTTGATGATCTCAGTTGGGGACACCCAGGTTTTAGTTGCGAATTCCTTGAAAAATGATGGATGAACCTTCATTTGAGCAGGCATTTTTTCAAGAGCTGTTACTTTCACACCTTTATTTAATACTTGTCAAGGTACGCTAATTGTTATATCGATTTATTCTAATATCTCGAAATTACACACATAACTTCGTTGCCAGATTAATAATAATTGGGCGGGAGGTTAGCTATGACAGAACTTGACCAAGATGGTAAGGCGAAGGGCATATAAATATCAAAGCACTTTGACGTGCGGATAGTAGGTGTCTCTTATTCTGGATTTTGTTATCCCTCCCATCCAAGGTTGAAAGCGCGTTGCTTGGTGCATTGCGCGGAGAAAGCATAACAGAAAACGATCCGTCTGCCAAGACATTGTCAAGGCCTATCGCCTATATAGCAAAGAAGAACCTTTTTCAGTTGTGCCTAGAGCTGCAATGGTGATAAGCAATAAATCATTTGGACTTGTACAACATAGAGATATATTCCGCCGCAAAGTAGCAAGAATAGTGCAAAAGTGCACTTGCGGAAGGGACTTGAGATCATTTGAAGCTTGCACACCTCTCGGTTGCAACACGTTTGTAGTGTGCACAGGCTGCTCTAAGGACGTTTTAGAATGTATATGCGAGACTATGTAGGCTTATAACGCAATACCGCGCCTATCTTGCCGAGGCTGGCAAGCTGAGCTCCTTCTTCCGTCTTGCTAGAAATGACTTCAAGCCTGCATCCTGTCTTCATGGCAAGCTCGTTAAGATAGTCGACTATATCTTTTTCATTAACTTCGAGGTCGGTACTAGAACATGATGGGCACTGCTTTGATAGCCACTCCTGCTTCGAAGCGATGACTTGTGACCGATCTACTATTATTTTGTGAATATTCATGCAGGCTTTGCACCTGACCTCGAGCTTGGTATACTGGATATCATCAGTTACTAACACTAGGTCTGCTATGCCGCTTTCAATCGCCTTGACCACATCGTGAACTCCATATATTCCAAGACCGCGGCCTGAATGCACTTCGGCCATGAATTTTTTGATCAATTGTTTTTCTTCCATCACCCTAAACTCCTGCAAGATACCCTCTTTTTGCGCCTTTTCTATTAACTCACGCACTCCCTCTCCTCCTGAATACGAGGTATCGAGAGTTGCTATAACGTTCTTTTGTAGCCGGTAGTCAAGATACTCTTCTTTTAAAAAGTTCTCCTTCGTTGGCCCGGGCCCTCCCACAATAGTGCCCTTTATATTATATTGATCTAGGAACACTTGCTTAGCATGCTCTGCGACTCTATGGTAATATTCATTCAACTCATTCTCTCTCAACCTCTCAAACCTCCTTGCAGACTGGCCACCTTGGCGATGTTTGCCTGCTACACCTGAAGTGATTGAATCGATAACTTCCCAATGATCGCCGCTAAGTATGCCAATGCCCGTCTCCTGTGTATCTATCGATAGTATCCCAATGACCTTGTCGTCTTTCATCATTTCCTTCAGGTGGTCAGTCCAAAAGTGATCGTCACATCGATAAAGGCTTATTTGGACTGGCTTTGGCGGCAGAACCGTATATATCTCGATTTTTTCTTTGCCAATTCCTTTTTCATTTGGAATCGCGCCACAGAATATTACAAGGCCATTTTCGGGTATCTCCTTGAAGAGTTTCAGTTGCTCAATGGTTCTGCTAAGTGCATCTTGCACATGGGTTCTGGTAAGGTCTGACTTTATGTTTGAAGCAGTGCCAGCTTCGTTGCGAAGCTGTGAAATAACGTCAAATACTGGTCGTCGGGGTGGAATGTAAACAGTGACAAGTTCCGTCCCGTGTCCGGATATACTTGATAGTTCATTTATCATCTTAGTCAGCTTATATCGTTTTACCGAATCCCACTTGCTGTTACCATCGTTTGCCATTGAGTGTTGTAACAACAAAAATTTGTCCGCACATAATATAAGGCTTCAACTCCTCAGCTAGCTTATAAGTGCAAGGATCACCAAGCTAGGAGTCAGGAAAGATGCTACCTAGGCTCGAATATATCAAGCAAGCTAGAATGAGATTAGGAATAACCCAAAGAAAGCTGGCCGCTTTGACAGGGATTAGCAGTTCGATGATAAATCAAATTGAATCTGGAAGATGCAAGCCGAGCTATGAAACTGCGCGTAAGATCTTCGAGGTACTGAGCTCGCTTGAAGGCAGCAGCTCTATGAAAGCTGGTGATATTTGCAGCCGATGGCCAATTTCTGTGCAAAAGGATGAAAAACTTCACAAAGCAATAGATGTTATGCGTGTCAACTCGATAAGTCAGATCCCGGTATTTGACTCTTCTAGAGTTGTCGGCATACTCACAGAGGATGGACTTGCCAAGGTAATGCTAGAAAAAGATGAGAAGGATCTTAAAAATATGTACGTTTTACAAGCGATGGAACCGCCGCCTCCTATAGTCGATGTGTCCACGCCAGCAAAAGCCCTTGTTCCACTCGTAAGGTTTGCTAAGTGTATTTTGGTAAGCGAGAAAGGTAATGTAGTCGGCATTGTGACAACAACTGACACACTCAAAATGGTTGAATAGCCCCTTATTCCTTCAACTTTTCAAGGCCAACGCAGCAGTCTACACACTTGATGCACTCATCGCAAATGTTAATTTCACTCTCTATGGGAAGTATTGTCGCACAGAGGGCACATTCCTTACTTGATTGCATTTAGCCTATTCAACACGCTATGAATTAAAGCGCTATTTGAATCGTTCTGTCATTGTCTGAGACTTTTTGGAATGATTTGCACACAACAGGTTAAGACACTTTGATAAACCAACGGAACCTCATCTTATAAAACTCCTCTCTACTGAATAAAAAGGAAAAGCCAATGTAGAAGTTGGATAAAAATATCATTTAAATTCCTCTTCTAATATTGCGCGTCTCTTGCTCATCTGAAATAGATTGTCAGTTCTGCTCAGTGCCTCATTTCTTGATCGCTTGAATGCCATCGACTGTATAAGCAAATGATTCTCCGGTATTACCATGCCCGTCTGGTCGTCAGAATAAGCTACTTTGACTGTGTCCTCTTGTACTCTTAAGATATCTTGGTGAATATGCACCATGTTAGTGTCACCATGAGGAAATCCGAGTTCGAGCGCTTTTTTTCTCACATCTCCGGTGCCATTGGCTGAGCTGATAACTGCAACTCCGAACTCATCTCGGAAGCATTCTAGTATCTCGTCTTTGTTTGGCACTACGCCGTCGCTAAACCGAACAAACATCTGGTGTAGGTGCATCATCCTTGACGGTACTTTGAAAGCATCGACATATAGGTTAGCGTTCGGAATAAAGTCCTTTACATCGTCTTGATGGTGAGGATTCCTATCCCATTCAATTGAGTCCTTGACTGCTTTGCTGTCTTCAAGGTCTGCCCACCTTCTGACAAGCTCGATATCAAATCGCCTAATTCTATCGCCGAACTTTTCTACGAGTGGCTGCATTATTCTTCCCATTCCAGATACATTACAGCTGCCTTGTATAACATATCTCTTTCCTGCAGCCTTGTCATAGTTGACACGCGAGTTATGGATGATATCTGCTACTGCGCGTTCGCCATTCCTTTCTTCTCCTCCCTGAAATATTGCTGGCTTGTTCATAGGTTCATAGAAATTCTTCTTATTGTCGTATCCTACTCCTTCCTTCGCTGCATCCACCACTAAATCGCATCGCTTCACTGCCTCTTCAATTGAGCCTGTCACATTGTATCCTCGTTCTTTGAAGTTGTTGATTGATTCGTTTGGCACGTAGACATCAAAATGGTTTTCGAGCGCCTCCTTCACTTTGTCGTCTATACTATATTTCGCAACACCTACTAGTTGGATCTCTTTGTCGGTTGCCAGCGCACTTGCAAGGCGACGGCCTATATTTCCAAACCCATTAATGAAAAGCTTGACCAAAACAATCACCCGAGCTTTATTACGAGATTTAACTAGTTAATATGTATTATATAGATTCCTGAATGCTAAAGCATTTTTTAGCAACGCATTAAACTTAAATACGTAAAAGTCCACACAATGATGGAGACTATGCAAAGAGGCGGTATATTTTGGCACCTTTAAGGGTCTTATGCTAAGTGCTCCTCTAACTTCAGGGAGGTTTTTGAATGAAAATACTCGTAATCGACAATTATGACTCTTTTGTATACAATCTGGCGCAGCTCCTAGGAGAATTAAAAACGGAGCTTGCAGTTTTAAGAAATGACAAGATAACCTTAGAAGATGTTGTTAAAATGGATCCTGATGCAATAGTCATCTCCCCGGGTCCGGGTCATCCAGCAGATCGCGAGTACTTTGGTGTATGTACAGACGTCATCTCAGAACTCGGGGATAGGATCCCTATATTGGGAGTCTGTCTTGGACATCAAGGCATCGTCCATGCCTTCGGTGGCAAAGTCGTAAATGCTAAGAAAATCAGGCATGGCAAAACAAGCATGATAAAGTATACCACCGACAGGCTCTTTGAAGATGTTGCAAACCCATTCAAAGCTACTCGCTATCATTCACTTGTAGCTGATAGGAACACGGTCCCATCTTGCCTTGAAGTGACTGCAACAGCATTGGATGATGGCGAAATAATGGGCATCCGACATAGACATTACCTTATGGAAGGAGTTCAATTTCACCCTGAGTCTGTCCTTACAGGTGAGGGACGAAGGATGCTCCTCAACTTTATATCTATGGTGAAAAAATGACGGTATCAACTGATTTGCGACCTGAGATAAAAAAACTAGTCGCAAAGACAGACCTGTCAGATGCAGAAATCACCCAAGCGCTTGATGCAATCCTTAGCGGACTGGTTCCTGAAACGGCTATCGCAGCCTTTCTTGTTGGTCTTACGATGAAAGGCGAGACTTCTGACGAGCTCAGATCAATTCTCATTTCATTGAGAAACCACTCGATCAAAATAAAACCTCAAGTAAGGGGACCACTCATTGATACCTGTGGAACAGGCGGCGCTTCAATAAGGTCATTCAACATCAGCACCGCAGCAGCCATAGTAGCATGTGCAGCCTCTGCAAAGGTTGCGAAGCATGGTAACAGGTCGGCTTCTAGCATCTGCGGCAGCGCGGACTTTCTTGAGTACGTCGGCCTTGATCTGACTACTCCACCTGCAAAGGTTCAATCTAGCATCGAGAACACCGGAATAGGATTTCTCTTTGCTCCGCTATTTCATCCATCGATGAAAAACGTCGCATCGGTAAGGAAGACTATTGGGATTAGGACTGTATTCAACAAGATGGGGCCGCTGAGCAACCCGTGTACTAATATATCTGGTCAACTCATTGGAGTCTTTGAGCCTCGACTTCTAGAAGTTTTCTCCCAAGTATGCTCTGACTATCTTAGCGAAGCGATGATAGTTTACGCTCAAGATGGCTTTGACGAGCTTTCAAACACTTGCCAAAATGACATCTATTGGATTTCAGGTGAAAATCGTACAGCAAGAAGGATATGCCTTCATCCTAACGCAGTCGGGATGGAAGTAGCGAAGCCAGATCAATTGATAGTTGATTCAAAAATGGATTCTATTATGAGCACTCTGAATGCAATTTATGGCGAGGGTTGCAAAGAAAAAATCGATATTGTGGTTCTCAATGCTGCGGCCGCGCTTGTAGTCAGCAAAATTTCCTCCAATCTTAAAGAAGGTGTGGAATATGCAAGAGATGCCATAAAAAGTGGTAAAGCAAAGGATAAGTTGTCGCAGATGATAAGATATTGTGGAGATTTAGAAAAATTAAAAGAGGCAGAGAAAAAGTTTTCTCTTCTGTGATCTAGTCGTCCTCTTTTTCTCTTGTCACCTTTTTCTTTGGGACTTCTGAGTCGATATCGTCAATGCCTTTTTCATTGACGGTAAATCGGACATCAGAGTATGGGTGGTATGGCGAGTCAATTATCTTGGCGATTCTATCGTTGCCAGCCTTGCGCAGGTATATCCTGTATGTTGATGCATGTCCGATTACGTTTCCGCCTGCTGGTTTGGTTGGGTCTCCAAAGAATGTGTCTGGTGTAGACTGAACCTGGTTTGTAACGATGATTGCCACATTATAAATCTCTGCGATCTTTACCAGCTTGTGCATAATACTGTTGAGGCGCTGCTGCCTATCTGCTAGGGTTCCTCGGCCAGCAAACTCGGCGCGATGGAGTGAAATGATGCTATCAATTATTATCATTTTGGCCTTAAAGTCGTCGATATATTTACCCATCGACTTGACTATTAGCTCAAGATGGCTGCTGTTATAAGCCTTACATATTGCAACACTCTTCAGTATTTCACTTGGGTCCAGACCTCTTGCTCTTGCTATTTGATCGACTCTTTCCGGTCTAAATGTTCCTTCAGTGTCAATCAATATGGCTCCACTTCCAAGCCCGCCTTGTTCTACAGGCAGCTGCGCAGTGACACATAGAGTGTGGCATATCTGTGATTTGCCACTTCCAAATTCACCGTAAAACTCTGTAATTGCTTGAGTCTCAATGCCGCCAAGTAGCAATTCGTCTAGCGATTTTGCTCCAGTGCTGCAGCGTAAAAGAGACTTCCTCTTTTCAAGCTCAACATCTGCAGTAGTAAATTCATTGTCAAGTATGCCACTCTCTCTTAGCAACTTTTGTGCTGCCATGATGAAGGTAGCAGCAGTTTCTTTTGAGCCGCCTAAATCTGTAGCTAGCTCCTCTGGTATTGCTGTGGCCAGCTCCATAACTGAACTTATGCCTGCTTCCTTCATCTTACGGGCTGTAGTGGGCCCAATACCTTCAATATCCTCTATCTCTAATTCCGCTACATTTCTTGACGCACTTGCCATAACGTCTTCATCATTAAAGGAACTATATAATTAGTAGTGCACCAGAGGGGGAGGGGGCACACGTAGTAGACCAATTTTTTGAAAAAAGAGGCTTGAGCTCATATAGTCTTTAGCCATCTAATAGTCTCGCTGCATTTGTACTTTTCATATCGAAAAGATGGCTGTTGTGGATCTTGCTGTAATGTTTGCTCGCTTAGATATCTATGCTTCTTTCTTTCTTCTTTGCACCTTATATTGCTGCGACTTATTATTGTCTTGCTGTTTCAAGGGAATTTTTACCTCAGCGCAAAGAGGGAGATTTAGAAACCATTTGTACTGGGGTAAGGTTCTTCATCATTAACAAGTCACCCTCGAGGTATCTGACAAGTGAAGGTAGTTTGCCAGGTTAATTTACTTCAATGTTTTGCTTCTGGCATCAGTAATTAACTCTTACAGCTTTTTCACAATATTTGTCAAATATTTAAGAACCTATCCCAGCATCACAGCGTTGCAGGGATCCTCGGATGGTATAAAGATACTTTAGTGATTTTACTTTTCCAACAGCAATCTACTCGTCCGTTAGCTCGTGGTGTTCTGATATGTTGTGCAATTGGTTTTCCGCCCATAATATTCGTAATCTGATTATCTTCTGCATGACATCATTTTCAGACTCGCGCCAAAGCTCGAAAGTCGTTGTTCCATGGTTTACTTCTTTAGGCAATAGACTGAGGCCTAAATTTTTATTTTCTGAAGTAAAAAGGCTTTGCCGTCCAATGAGTTAATAAAAAATTTGTATATCCCCCAACTTATGTCAGGCATTCTCCGGGAGCGGCTAGAGAAAAGTAATAAATCAATCAATCAATCCTTTTCACGGTATTTTCTGCAAAGGTATCTTTTATTCTTCATACCTGCTATATTTTTATATCATCTTCTTTAAGCCATATTCAGTTGTCAGAGAAAGATTGGGAGTCTCTTGGGTGGCATGACCTAGTTGCGCAAAAGCGTCAGCTTGCGAGCGAACTCAAGGAGCTGTCGGACAAGATTATTGACCTTGACAGGAACCAGTTTCGCTCAATAGGTAATAACATCAAGGAGCAAAGGAGTCTTCTTGACGCTTACACCGAGAGGCTGAAGCAGATACGCTCTGAAGTAGACAGCCGTAACTCCGCGTTATTTTCGGTAAGTGAAAAATTGTCACAATCGAGGAACTTTCTTTCAATGATGGAAGCTCGACTCCCTTCGGAAAAGGAAGAGGACTTACACGCTGTAGTGCAAAAGAATCAAGATTTGATTGATGCCAAAGATTACAAGAGTGAACGTGAAAGGAACGAGATTTTATCTCGTATAAAGGACGCTACAATGAAATTAGAGGCAATCAAGGCTATGCGTACCATAAGGAATCAATTGTCCGAACTTAATCACGAGTCTGCTAGCATCAATAATACCATAACGCAGCTAAACGAAGAACGCAGCTCACTTAGAAACAAAATATCTGAGGTAAATATAGTACTAGATAACTTATATGACTCAAAAAGAAGGCTAACCTCACAACATCAGTCTTACCTTACAAGGTATAACTCAATCGCAAACCAGTTTGACGCAATCAACTCACGGCTTGATTCAATGTCTGAGATGAGGCGAAAGCAGAGGAAGGAGTATGGCTATATTGAGCAAAGTGACGCACTATTCAAGGTAAAGGAAGAAGCAAAGAAAAAGCTGCAAACAGGCTCAAAGCTAAGCTTAGAAGAATTGAAGCTTCTCTATGGCGATAAAGATTAATTTGATTTGTTCGACATCCAAGTAACTAAATAGATCATAACATGGGGATAAATGATTTTGCGTTTGCTTGTTCTGTCGACGGTTCAATAGTGGGTTATTTTACATATCATGACGACACTATGATAATAGTACATTCCGAGCAAGAAGCAAAGGCAGGCATTAACAACTTTTTCAGGATTGCAGAACCTTTTATGGAGCCTCTCATTTCTCATGAATCAATTCATGTAATCATAAAGAAACTCGAGGGTACCAAAGCATCAGATTCACTTGACGAAATCGAAGTCATTGTCGAACGGGGTGGCATAAAGCTACAGGTGCCCCTAAATTTTATACACTATTCACACGACAATACTGGGATCGTGCTCCCGTTTTAAGAAAAAAATTTGGTGCGCTGGTAGTCGCGGGTTATTTGATATCCTCAGACATCTCGCGTTGACTTATTGCCATCTCGTCTACTCGGATTGTCACCTTGTACCATTTCTCGTTATGTTTGAAAATGTGTGCAGACGCCTTTTTGTTGCCTGCAGAGCCATATCCTCCGACACGCTCGCTCAGCCTAGAGCGCAACTTGTCAACTTGGTATTGTGCTATCATTAGGTTTCCTATAATGTTCTCTAATTCTATATCCCGCTCTTCATCTATGTCAGGAATTTGTGGGCTGTTCCTTCTAGTCTGCATTCTCAATGTACATCCTGTTTCCTACACTGTAGTGGATTTCATCAATGTAGTACGCAGTGTCGACTACTGGTGACGACAGGTTTGCACCGCACACCGGCACTCCCTCTATTTGTTCTTCCTCTTCTATTAGAAGACTCATTGGAGTTATGGTTTAACACATCAAATAATAACAGATAGTATGAATGTACTCTAAGACCTAATTAAAGACTAATTATAGTTAATTGCAATGGTTGTAAAATTAGGGCCTAAAGATAATCTGTCATCTTTGTATTTGATGTTTCCTTTATTAACTTTGATAATTTTTTCATTTCCTGAGATGTTGAATAGGGAGGCTTGATACCTGCTATTATTTGTAAAAATTCAAATTCTGGTTCAGTCATGCCAAGATTGTCATAATAGAGCTGGTTGAAGATGATTTTTTGAAATATACGCTCTAGCGAGACTAGGCGGCTATACGCTTTACTGCCGGTATTACTGCCCTCGAGTGCCTTAGCCAAGATGTTCTTTTTAAGATTAAGAACACCGCTTGAAATAAGATGGTCAAACCTTGTAACCACTTCGAAGTGGTCATCGATGCCTGTATAGCATATCAGGCTAGTCGGTAAGAATTTGCCAAGACCGCGGGCTAGTTTTGAATGGTTCTTATCAAGCACTAATATAGACAGTCCAAAGGCTAATATTGCTTCTATTATCTGCTTGGGAAGGCGCTCGTCTAATACGTCGTCATCTGACTTGATTTCAACAGGGTAAAATCGGATGCAGTCTATTCTACATTTTTCCTGGCGAGCAAATTGTTTAAGCAGCTGTGTTCGGACCAGGATGTTGTTGTACTGAGCATAGTCATCTTTATCCGGTTCTCTGGTCACCGTTGCGATCAACAGGTCAAAACTGCGGCAATGCGCCTCTTCAACTATCCTTATTTCAGACGTTGGTATAAGATCATTGTTCTTGATATGATTGGATCTAAGCGAGCTACAAAATAGTGATTTGAGCGCTCTCTCATTCATTACGTAATTTTTTGCAGCTTCAGTTAAATGTATTTTGTCCTAGTCTTTTTCTTGCAGGCCTTTTTCATAGAACTTGCAAAATACTGCAAATCCTGGAGCATTTTTTTACCTGACTCATTTGATATTTTGCTAATGAGTGCACTACCTATAATAACTGCATCTGCTCCAGCAGCTCTCATAGATTTAACGTGTATCGGCTTACTTATTCCAAACCCTACTGCTACAGGGACCTTTGCGCCAGAAAGCTTCTTAACTGCTCTGATTGTGTTCATACTATATTCGCGAAAAGAATTGCGGGCGCCGGTTATGCCATAAACTGATACAACATATAGGAAGCCAGTAGTGCTAGCAACAATTTTGCGCAGTCTTTCCTCTGGTGTGTTTGGAGAGACAAGGAATACAGTAGCAAGGCCGTGTTTTGCAGCTGTCGACATATATATATCAGCCTCCTCGATGGGCATGTCAGGCAATATGAACCCGTCAAGTTCGCATTGTTTGGAGTTTGACATGAATTTCTCAATGCCCGCCCTGATAAGGATGTTTGAATAAGTCATTGCAAGCAAGGGAAGATTTGGGTGCCGCTTTCTCACACTTCTTATTAAATGGAGAGCCTTTTCTGGTGTCATACCTTTCCTCAGTGCATCGTTTGAGGCAGCTTGTATAGTTGGACCGTCAGCTATCGGATCGGAAAAAGGTATACCCACCTCGATAATATCAGTGCCGCCATTGACCAAGGCGTTGATTACCTGTTTTGAAGTTTCAGCATCTGGGTACCCTGCAACTACATAGCAAATAAGGCCAGTTTCGCCTTTTTCCGCCAGCTCCCGGAATTTGTCGGCGATTCTATTTTGCATGCTTAGTCCTTTTCTCTGTATTCTTCTTGTTCAGATAATCTTGAACTATTTGTACATCCTTGTCTCCTCGACCGGAAAGAGTGACTACTATAATGTCGTCTTTTTTCATTTCCCTCGCAAGCTTCATTGCATATGAAACTGCGTGTGATGGCTCCAGAGCAGGGATTATACCTTCAAGTCTGGACAAGGCCAGGAATCCTTGAATGGCCTCATGGTCTGTAGATGCAGCGTATCTTGCACGTTTAAGCTCTTTGAGCATTGCATGCTCTGGTCCGACGCCAGGATAATCAAGTCCAGCTGAAATACTGTGGGTTTCAAGGACTTGTCCAGATTCATCTTGCAGTAGACAGGTGAACATGCCGTGTAGGATACCTTCCGAGCCAGCCGAAAGAGTAGCTGAGTGCTTTCCAGACTTGATTCCTTTGCCTCCTGCTTCTACGCCATATAGCACCACGTCTTTCTTATCAAGAAAAGGATAAAACGAGCCTATAGCGTTGCTCCCTCCACCGACACAGGCAACAACAGCGCTAGGCATGGTTCCTTCGGTTTCCCAAATCTGCTGTTTCATTTCTCTCCCAATTACGCTTTGAAAGTCCCTAACCATCATCGGATAAGGATGAGGACCGACGGCTGAGCCAATAAGATAGTACGTCTTCTTTACATTTGCTATCCAGTCACGGATTGCTTCGTTTATTGCATCCTTCAGGGTCTTGCTGCCCGACTCGATTGAATAAACCTTTGCTCCCAGTAGTTCCATCCGAAAGACGTTCAGCTTTTGTCGCTCAAAGTCTTTAGCCCCCATAAATATTTCTGCAGAGAGGCCAAGTACTGCACATGCCATGGCTGTGCCAACACCGTGTTGGCCAGCGCCAGTTTCAGCAATTATCCTTTTTTTGCCCATCTTTTTTGCCAAGAGAGCTTGACCAAGTGTATTGTTGGTTTTGTGGGCGCCACCATGCAAAAGATCTTCCCGCTTTAGGTAAATCTTGGCACCCCCTAGGTGTTTTGTCAAGTTTTTGGCAAAGTATAATGGCGTAGGTCTGCCAGCATATTCGGTGAGATAATATGAAAGTTCGTTCTGAAAGCCAGGGTCGTCCTTATATTTCTGATAGGCGGATTCCAGCTCCTCGATTGCTGGAGCTAACGTTTCGGGTATATATTTACCACCATACCTTCCAAATTTTCCGTCTATCGGATAACTTCCTAACAAAGGAGGATCATGTAGTGTTCAAGGAGGTATTTTAAGGGATGTCTAATTCTCGAATGCATAATACATTTCGGAGATCTTGGTACGAATATCTTGTGTTTGCATTATACTTGTCCCAACCAGAAAAGCGTCTGCTCCTACACTCTTCAGGTACTGTATGTCTTTCGGCCCACTTATGCCACTCTCGCTAATTATGATACTCTTGCCCTTGTTATACCTTTTCAGTAGCCTTTCGGTGTTTGTGATGTCTACCTGCAGGTTGTCAAGGTTGCGGTTGTTGATGCCGACTAAATGATGATTTGCTTTGAGCACTTCTCCAAATTCTTCTTCAGTATGAACTTCAACTAATACCTCAAGGCCTCTATTTTTTGTATGTTCTATAAGTTTCTCCATACCATTTTCGGCTAGATTGTAGTCGAAGATGGATTTGATAAGGAGCACACAATCTGCACCTACTTTCTTCCCTGCATCTATCTGGACAGTACTTACAATGATGTCTTTCATCAGTATAGGGATTGTGGGCAATGATTTTCTAATAGTAGCCAAATATTCGATTGAGCCATCAAACAATAAAGGCTGTGTTAAGACTGATATCGCAATTGCTCCCGAGTCTATCATTGCCTTTGCTATCTTTGTAGGCTCTTCCTTACTCCTTATCTTTCCTTGAGAAGGTGAGGAGAACTTTATCTCACTAACAAGGGGAGCATGAGGACATAAGCTGATCCTTTCTCTGAGGCTTATCGTATTATGGATAGATAGTTGGTTTGTTTCATAGGCGCCCTGATCTATGGACTTGTAGGAGTTGTTGACTAGGCTTTTTAGGCTAAACTTAGCCCCGGCAAATTCAACCATATATGTAGTTCAATTGCGACGCTTCTAGCACGATTTACTGGTAGTTGATCCTAGTGCGCATGTGGCGGAGGTGCACCACTTTTAGACAAGGCTTCATTGAATGTGCCAGCGGCCTTTTCGTGAAACTCTAGATTTGATTGGTCAACCTTGATTGCCTGTGGAGGGCACACAGAAACACAAGCCATGCACCAGATACAGTCATGCTCTCTGATGGGATCTGCCTTGTCTGTATAGTCTTTGCGTTCTTCTTTCACTGCGCTGCCTGTACCTGCGCTTGTAGCATTTGCCATCTG
>JBKPEN010000303.1:0-2377 GCA_046728425.1 Thermoproteota archaeon | reverse complement strand
CTATCTGTGGAAGAACAAGGATCCTCAGAAAAGAGCACCCCATGAGGTTATTCCTCTTGATTTTACTCCAGCTCATGTCCCTTATCCAGCAGATTGGAAGAATATGTTCGCCACCAAAGGATTCATGGTAGCGCTCCATGTGCCTGCATCATTCGCAAAGCACAAGAACAAGTTGACACGATCCCTCTATCGTGCAGGTAAGAATGCAGATGTTAGGAAGCGCTGGAATTTTATTGAAGAAATTAGAAGAGGCGCCTACGGAGAGGAAGCAGGCGAAGATCCATTAAGCATTTTGAAAATTAGGTTAGCAAAGGGGGAGATAAGCCCAGAAGAGTATGAAAAGTTGCGTCGGACACTGACTACGTGATCCTCTGGTCTCCCTGCCCTCCCCCGCTCTGCCCAGTACTCCTTTTATTATATACTCAGAACGGGCTACTTTTTGTGCGATGAATTGGTTGAAGAACAAAAGGAGGATCTCCCGCCAAGATTTGCTGGAGATGCTAAAACGCATTGACCGCGCTTATGGGATAGTGGAGCTAAATGAAAGAGAGCCAATGATACTTGAAACGAATACAAAAGAACGGCTATTTGAAGTCCGCAGCAGCAAGGACAAAGGCAAGTTCTATAGAGTTGATGCAGACATTAAGATGTGCACATGCCCCGACTTTAGCTTCCGCTTCCTCAAATGCAAGCACATCATTGCGGCTGAGTTTGTATCTGGAGCCACAAGCTAGAAACAAAAATGGGACATGGGGCAATATGCTCAAACAAGAAATGCAATCATAGGCTTGGATTACACCGTTATGACATCAAAAAGAGGACCCTTATATGCACAAAATGTAGATGCGGCAAATACAAGTGACAAAGAAATAAATGATGGGTAGAGAGCAAAAAATAAATTTCATTATTGTTCCATTTATGGCATGCAGACAAAACTTGAGCCCTATAACGGGTCAGGAAAAAAGGTAGTAGTTTACAACACATACGCAGACAAAGGAAGGCTCCACTTTGACGTATTCATACCAACTGACAAGAGCCAATCTACACAGGTGCCAAAAGAAATAGACTCCGAGGCAGTAGAGTATGCAAAAGAATTCCTAACGCTGATAGGCAAGCCCTCTGAGGATATAGCTGTTAATATGTGCGAGCGCTGCCACATAGACAACACCGACCTGTATGCAAGTGAGCTATGGAAGCTGCCTAGTAAGGAAATATTCATTTGGCCTATGGAAGGGTGTCCAAAGCCCTCCTGAATTTTTTATTATGAGTACCTTTCAGTATATACGTTATCAACTCTGTAGATTTATTAGAGTCCTTTTTTCTTTTTAATTCACATTACAAATTCTTCATTTTAATTCTTAGTTTATTTATTTTAACATATTACATGCAAAAAGAAAGAGGGAAGGAGCGCGACAATTTTTTACCGCCGCTGCGTTTTGTGCTAAAAAAACGGGGATAACGGCAGGCGCCACCGCTGCTTTACTCGCGTTTTATGAGCACATAGTGAGGAACGTTAGCAAGTGTTGCAGGATATGAGGTTTTGTACTCCCAACCCAGTGCAAGTAGCTTTCTTGCCTCGCTGACATCAGCTACCGTGGCGATATCTACTATTCGCCTACGCCTAATGGTAGTAGGGAGCTGCGTTCCACCCTTGTGCACATGTTCATTTCCGTTTTCGTCGACCAGCTTCCACTTGACTCTGCCTGTAGCCGGATCCTCACCTACTTTTTCGAAGGCTATAGGCTGGTGTGGATAACCTGCTGCTTTGCAGCGATTGCACTCTTGCATCTTTCTTTGCGGTTTTGATGCTTCCGCTTGAACTGTTGTTGACATAGACAACTGTCCGCAATTTTAGCTAATAATAGATGGAGTACTAGAGGGAGAGGGAGTGGGTTGAGTCACAATCGATCTACTCAGAATAATTCAACTATGGCTATCTTTCCTGCTTCTTGCTATAGAAGAATTCGAGAATTTTTTACAGTAGCTGAGCAATTAGGAAAATGATCATTATGATGCCAAATCCAATTATTGTTGCACTAGCACTATAGACTATGGTATTTTTCGGCATATATCTGCCTGATGCTATAGTCTTGTTGCTCTCCAAGTAATTTTTTAAGGCATACATAATCAAAGCAGTGCCCACAATTATCATACAGATTCCACTAGTGCAGAATATTCATGTCCTGTTGCAGATGTACCCGCTGCGCCTGGATCTACAATTACTCGAAACTGTTGCAGAAATATGCTGAATCTCTCAATAGCAAAACCAAGTCCTATCAATGCTATTGAAGTTCGCACCCAAGACAAAAATGTACGCTGATTTGCCAAGTATTGCTGCGATCGATCAGAATTGTCTTCCTCATCGTCAAACATCTTT
>JBKPEN010000130.1:0-4544 GCA_046728425.1 Thermoproteota archaeon | reverse complement strand
AACATATGCCTTGAAGACCACTAGTATTTCGTCGACTCTTTTAGGTCCGATGCCAATATGTGAACAGATGCCAGAAGCGGTCACGTCGCTTGATGTGACATAGGGGTACCCACCGTGAAACAGCGATAAATAAGTGCCTTGCGTCCCTTCCACTATCACATTCTCATTGTTGTGTAGAGCATAGTTAACTGAATTGCTGACATCTTCCATGTAAAGCGACAATTCTGGAATGTCTCTTGCAAGCTTGAGTCTTCGGAGTGCTCTGTCAGCATTAGCTGGGCCGGTTCCAGTGCCCGTAGTGCCCACCTTGCTCTTAAGGTAGTCTTCCCCTATGTCACGTTCAATATGTATTTGCTCAATAATGCCGCACTGACTGTCCACAAATGTCCTGTCGTCTGAATGAAACTTTGCTATTTCATCTATCAAAACCTGCGGGTTTACAAGTACTCCTGCGCCGACCAAAAGCCTGGTTGTTGGGTTCAGCACAGCGCTTGGTAACATGCGTACCTTGTACTCCTTGCCCTCAAAAGTAAAAGTATGACCTGCATTTGGACCAACGCCTCCACGCACAGCCACTGAAGGGTTGTCCTTTTTCGCCAAGTAGGCTATAATCTTGCCTTTTCCTTCGTCTCCATAGAATCCTCCGACTGTAACAAGGCATGGCATAAGATTCTCTCCTACTAACGTGGCTATTTAATTCATCCTTAAAATAAGATAAATCCCTGCAATACACAAAATCTAATCATGAATAATGCGGCTGGCAACATCATCCATATACTTGCAGACCTGCCGGATTTTTTGCGAAAACAAATGCTGCAAAACCGCCTCAAAGAGTTCTATGAAATAAGTGCTGACGAAAAGAGTGAAATGATAAACATGGCATTAGCAGCAGTGCCCACCATAGATCCTAATAAATTGTCAATCCTTTTCAAGACCTGGCTTGAATTACTATCAGAATTCGATGCGGAAAAGCGTGGAGTGATGTTCCAGACTTACTGCATGCAGATTTTAGCAAATCCTTGCTCTATTGCAAAGCTTGACTTTAAGTCGCTGACTGCTGCTTTTATGTCCCTTAATCATGTACAGCGGGAGCGCCTAACAGATTCGCTGCATGAAGTGCTCCTCGGGCTGCCAAACAGGAACGAAATATTAAAGATGTTTCCTGAGCACTCGCTAAAAACTGTCGGGCTTAAATGATTAGTGATGGTGGTCGTGTTGCGCCTCGGGGTTGTCAGGCTTTTTTTCTATTTCGCCAATGCCCTTTTCAAGCCCAAAGAATGCCCTTTCATACTTGCGGAGGGCCTTTCTGTGTTCTGGCAGTGACATATCCAGTCTCATCTCATTCATGACCATGACAGCATAAGTCGTCCACTCCTTCCAGCATGCTGAGCATGCAGGGTACTTCTCAGCGGCTGGGTCTTCAATAATCTCCTCAACGGTTTTACCACACCTCAAGCAAGTCTTACTCATCTGCAAAAATGGTGCTGCTCTGGATATTATAAGTTGTTAGATTGAGAAGAACTCAAAATACTCCTCTAAACCGTCTCTCTATTCCTGGAAAATGCCGTCCAGCACTAGGCTTGCATCCTAGTCAAATTTTGCTGTTCAATATTCGTCGTAGGTGCTCTACACAGGTTGCCTGAGGCTTGTTTGGCTTATAAGCTATTATTACAAGTCAGACCAAAACTTGGCAACATTATTATACTTTCTGGCTTCAAAACGGTACATGAAGGTTCACTGTCCTGACTGCAAAGGAACTGCAGAGCTGGCAGACGATTTTTCATTTGTCAAGTGCTCTAACTGTTCATTTGATATGACTTATGGCGAATATGTAAAGTACATAGCGTATAAGGACTCACGCTACCGCGATATACTTTCAGACTACAAATAAGAAAATATAAAAACTCTTCAAGGCTATGGTTGAAGAAGAGGTTATTTGAGGTAATTCTAGTTTTTTCAATTGTAACATGTCACTTTTGTAACCATCGACTCAGGCTACAAAAGTTGGAAACCGCCTTTTAGTATATATGCTGCGATTAACTTTACTCTTGCGCAACCAAATTGCTGTGGAGAAATAATTAGCCAGAATAAAGATAAGTGAAAACAGGGAATCCTCTGCGAAGTTATTGAGTCAGATACATCTTGGCGCCTTCCTCTTCATCGCCAAACTCATCTTCCTCCTCTTCGTCAAACTCTTCATCAAAATCGTCGTCAAAGTTATTATTGTCTTCTTCGGACATATGCTTGATTGAAGTTAATCCACTGAACGGTTGTTATAAATTTTACCAGCTATAGATATCTTGGGCTCTTTACTTGTCCACCTTTTGCCTAACAGTCACCATGCAAGAGCAAATGGCCACAGTGCATCGTTTTATCTGTCCCGCATTCTGCGGCAAAGTTGCCAATACCTGCGTGTGAAGTTCCTGAGGGTGGAGACATTTCATACATAGAGGATCGTTGTATGGCAACTGCCGAAATTATTTACATGCTCCCTCAGGTATTAAGCTAACCCAGTCATCCTTTTATAGCTAGAAAAATAATTTTATCCAATCATATGGGCCGAGTAGACAAGGGCGTCAACTGCAGTGTAGATAGCTGTGGGAACCAGGCTGAGCGCTCGATGAGCGGAATCAAGGCCAGCATGGCCCCCGATCTGGGATTGGGTGGCAGCAAAAGGGTCTACCTCTGCAGGGATCATTATAAGGAATGGAAAAAACTTACCAAGGAAGACAGGGAAAACGAAAGGGCCAGATGGGGTTAAATTAGATATAAAAGATTAGGATTAGGATTAGGATATGCGACTGCTGCAGCTCCATTCGGATTTTATTGAATATGAGCCAGTTGAAAAGGAGATCAGGGATGCCGAAGAGATCGTGTCCAAATCTAAGATTAGGCTTGAAGATCTGGTGGTAGCTTTTGTAGCAGTTGAGAACCGAGACGACGAAAGCGTTGCCAAGATGGCAGTCGATGAGATAAAGAAATATCTTGAGATGGTCAAGAGCAGCCGCCTGCTAATTTACCCTTACGCTCATCTGAGCTCTGATCTTGCGCCACCGGCCCTTGCAATTGATATCATCAAATCTGTTGAGATCTTCGCCAAGGGGTCGATAAATCAGGTCTACCGCGCGCCTTTTGGGTGGACAAAGTCGTTTAACATCAAGGTAAAAGGCCACCCGCTGGCTGAAAACTCTAAGGAGATTTCAAAGCAGGAAGAGCATAAACACGCTGACTCATTGCATAGAGAAAAAGAATCATCTGCACTCAAAGATGAGGAAAAATTACAGTCATTCTGGTACATCGCGCAGCCTGGCGGGCAGATGACTCCTGTAACCAAATACAACTTCAAAAAACAGCAGCAGGACCAGAATCTTCAGATGCTAGTAAACTATGAAACAGCAAAGAACAGGGTAGTCAATGAACATCCCGCACACGTCCGGCTGATGAAGAAATTGGCGATAGCCGACTATGAACCTGCATCAGATGCTGGTAATATTCGCTATTATCCAAAAGGCAGGCTTATGAAGTCGCTTATCGAGCAATATGTCACAAGGCGGGTAATGGAATATGGTGGAATTGAAGTCGAAACACCCATAATGTATGACACCAAGCACCCTTCGCTTCAGAGCTACTTCAACAGGTTTCCTGCAAGGCAATACAGCATCACTTCAGACAACAAACAGCTTTTTCTGCGTTTTGCTGCATGCTTTGGCCAGTTCCTGATGGCCAAGGACTTCAATATATCATACAAGCATCTCCCCCTGAAATTATATGAATTGACAAGATACTCATTTAGACGCGAAAAAAGCGGTGAGCTAGTAGGCTTGAGACGATTGCGGGCATTCACTATGCCTGACTGTCACGCACTTTGCAGAGACTTGGATCAGGCAAAGGAGGAGTTTATCAAGCGCTTTGAACTATCAATTAGCGTGCTCAACGATCTTGGCCTAACAATCAAAGATGTGGAAATGGCCATAAGATTCACAGAGGACTTTTACAATGAGAACAAAGATTTCCTGACCGATCTTATCAGTAGGTTCGGCAGACCCGTGTTAGTTGAAACATGGAAGGAGCGCTTCTTTTACTTCACACTCAAGTGGGAGTTCAATTTCATCGACGGTCTTGGCAAGGCATCAGCTCTTTCAACAGACCAAATAGATGTTGAGAATGGCGCACGCTATGGCATAGAGTTCGTTGAAGAAGACGGCACCAAAAAGAATCCGATAATTCTGCACAATTCACCTTCAGGCGCAATCGAGCGGGTAATCTATGCGCTATTGGAAAAATCAGCCAAGATATCCAAAGAAGGCGGTATCGCCTCACTACCGCTTTGGCTGTCACACACACAGGTTCGTGTAATACCAGTCAGTCAAGAGCATATCGTATACTGTGAAAAGATACTGGCAGAGCTGACTGAAAACCACATAAGGGCCGACATAGACGATCGTGATGAAACAGTGGGCAAAAAGATACGTGAATCTGAGACCGAATGGATACGTTACACTATAGTCATTGGCGACAAAGAAATCAGCTCTGACAAGCTGATT
>JBKPEN010000263.1:0-1382 GCA_046728425.1 Thermoproteota archaeon | reverse complement strand
GAGCCCTAGCGATTTAGAGAAGGGCATTGTACGAGTACTCAACAGGGAAATAACCAAGCAGATCAAGATACCCAAAGAGTTGACTGAAGCAGAATCTCTGGAAAGAATAAGGGGCAACATGGCATGGAGGGAGGCGAGAGAAAAATCTGTTTTCATGATGTATGCACCCCACTTGACGAAAATGATAGAAATAAACAAGCAAATCGCTGAGAAGATAGGTTATGAAAAGCATCCGTATGATGCGCTTTTGGATAAGTTCGAAGAAGAGCTTACAGTAGATGATTTGGATAAAGTATTCGGTGCGTTGACTCCGCGTATTCAGAAGATTCTGAAAAAACTCGTAGATTCAGGCAGCCCGTTTTGCAAAGAGAGCAAACTTGGAAAATCAAAGTATGATATCCAAAAAGTTGACGAGCTCAATCATGACATTTTGACTCTCTTGCAATACGACATGGAACGTTTCAGAATGGATGTATCTACTCATCCTTTCACTGAGGCTATGGGCCTCAACGACGTAAGAATAACTACTCGGTATGAAGGGACCGATTTCAAAAAGTCGATATCTGGTACTATTCATGAAGCTGGTCATGCCTTGTATAATCTGCAATGCGATCAGTCATTGTCTGTTACTCCTCTTGAAGGCGGATCTTCGCTTGCGCTCCATGAATCTCAGTCAAGGTTCTGGGAGAATATTGTGGGCAGAAGCCTGCCTTTTGTTCAATTGATAGCTCCCTTGATTAGAAAGCAAGTAAGTTTCGCAAACCAAGCAACAGATGAGGAGTTGTACCTGTATTTCAATAATGTCAAGGCTGATTATATACGAGTTGACGCCGACGAAGTTACATACAATCTCCATATAGCAATAAGATATGAGATAGAGAAAAAAATATTTGGAGATGAGCTCAGCGTCTCTGAGATTCCTGAATTCTGGAAAGATAGAATGGAGCAGCTGCTTGGAGTGAGACCAACTGAGGATTCACAGGGCGTGCTTCAAGATACTCATTGGAGCAGTGGCCTCTTTGGCTATTTCCCAACTTACACTTTAGGAAACTTGGTTTCAGCGATCATTGCTTCAAAGATGCGCAAAGACCTAGAGGGTTACGAGGAAGACATCAAGAGGGGTAATTTCAAGCCTATCAGAGAATGGTTAAGATTAAAAATACACCAGCATGGATCTGTCTATGCCCCCAAAGTGCTTCTTAATAATAATTTCAATGAAGGCTATAACCCAGATTACTTTGTGACCTACATAGAGACTAAATACCTTGGGTCCTGAACCCTAGCCTATTTGATTAAAGCTATATTCTAATTCTTTTATACACTTCACAAAATTATTCAAGAAGGAAAAACGGAATTTATGGATGTAATTATAATGTATCAAT
>JBKPEN010000080.1:0-4690 GCA_046728425.1 Thermoproteota archaeon | reverse complement strand
TCTTCTGGCGGAGTAGTATCTTCTTCTTCTGGCGGAGTAGGCTGTTCCAGAAGAGGAAGATTGAACTGTCCAAAGGCTTCTTGTATGATTGTTCCCCCATATCCAAGGCTAGCTGGCAATAATAAAAGAACACCCAAGCTTATGGCGGCAGCAATTGCTGCCTTGCCTTTATTATCTCCTAAAAAAGCGAATTGATCTGTCATCGCTACGACAATACTAAATTCACTTAAATCTATTTCGATAAATCACTCTAGTAATATTCCTTAGTATGTATTTATAATAAGATACTACAGTTATACTATTAGTTGCATATCCTCCTAGTTAAAAGGTACCCTCTTCGATTGAGAGGAGGAGCGTCATCCCTGGTTTTTGCTATCAGCGACATAGCTACAACCATATTATTTGGATGCAACTTACAAACCTGCTATTGCAATGACAGTAAGTAGGATTACAATATTTCTCCGATATTCTTCTTAATTCCTACTTTAGACACTTATTAAAAGTTCATAACAGGAGTAAATTATCTAGCTAAATAGATATTATATTTCCTTACTTTGTAATAGACACAAATGGCTTTGTAGAATGTATTGATAACTGACATTATAATTAAATAATTAACAGTTCATGCAGCAAAGTCACGCCAACTAGTGGTTACTATCCTTACGTTAGCAATTGAATCATTTGCCTTTAGATGATGGTTTGTATCTGACAGATTGCAGAACCTGGGATGAGGCTTATAGTTTGCAGTTTTATTTTTTTGTTCCTTGACACCTTTAAGCTATCACATAGGTACAAGATTTCTACAGGTTGAATAAATTCTGTTGGTTCATCTTTCTCTTCTTTTTAGAGCCGTAGAAAATATGAGTAGCAGGACAGTGAACGATATCTGTAGTTTTTAAACACGGATATTTCGTTATCTCTTCAGATATAGTATATAATGTGGTTCAATTACAATTCTTTATGTCTTTCCCGTAGTGGGCTGACGCTGTCATATGCCACCCTCTTGTATTCTTGCTAATAGACTGCCTCTTGATAATTTACTTCAAATTCATCAAGATAGTCTTTGTCATCAAGCTAATTGCATCGTCCAGATTCTTTGCCCACCTGGTTTTGGTTCGTCATGTCAATAATGTCCTTCTTGCTTGGATGTTAATATCTTTCAATCTTTATCTATCGATGTAAGTAGTACTTGTGTCTCCTACAATGAAACTTACCAAGAATGGAGAATACAGCTTCAGCATACACCACAAAGACAGCAATAACTTTTTTTCACCCACTAAAGTGAAATATATTTGAACAAAAACTATGAACATAATTGATCAATTCATAAATTAATAACGCGATTGCATCTTGGAGAAGATTACACACATGCACCCAGATGACCTAAAAGCAGTATGGATTTGCCATGAATGTCATAAGGTATTTGTTTTCCACAGTGATGTTGACGATCATAAGAGTTTAAGTGGACACAAGATGGTTGAAAAAGCGACACTGATTTCACCAGAGACCTTTGCATAAAGAATCTTATAATGACATAGAGACTGCTGACGTGTATTTTTTATGCTTCAGCACTTGGAACAATAGCATAACTACAAAATATATGGAGTGTAGCAAAAATGGAAGCCCACTATCATCTACGCAAGAACCTCTAATGAGTACAATTACATTATTTGGAATTTGCTTGCCTGATCATATCTAGACTTTACAACGAGAAAAAAGTATAAGTGATGACATCGCTAAAGATTTTTTCTTGTCCTTGATATATTACTGTAATTTCTTACGTCCACACAAAATGTTGTATGCCTCCTGAACTCTTTCAAGACTAGGGTCGTCATCTACTACTCCCGCTTGCTACCATTAAGGAACATCACTCTACACATTTGATTTACTTCTGGTATTTATCATGGTGTACGTGTACATTATAAAAAGGTATTTACTAACATGACTACTTTTTTGTGCTCGAGGGCCTTCGAGAAGAGTATGAGAGAGTTAGCGCTCTGAATCTAATGCTGAACCGTAGCATCTTTCAAAATCAAAAAAGAAGAAGTTTGCTAGTTGGTTGGTTATTTAGCCACTATAAACCCAAGATATCGCCTAATCCACCCTTTTTCTTTTGTTGTTGCTGTTGACTTGGATTTTGATTATCTCCACTACCTCCTCCAAGCAAACCACCTACCATATTGCCAATACCTCCTTGTTGCTGTCCTCCTCCGAAACTGCCAAATAGTGAGCTTAGTCCTTGAGGATCGTTGTTTGCATTTTCTCTTAATAGGCCTGTAGCCTGTTGTGTATACATCCTTGCCTGATTGTCATCTTGTATGCCGCAGTTATTCTTTACCTGTTGCACTAATGGGTGGTGCGGGTCATTTAGCCCTCCCTCTAGCTCGGATAATGATGACTGCATTGAATTCTTTTCACCCCCGCCGGAGTTCATGAAGCTTCCGAGTCCTTTCCGCATAAAATGCTGTACCATATAGCTCATGATTGTGGACATGATAGTGCTTGACATGGATTGTTGCACTCCACTTCTTTGAGAGAACATGCCGGCTAGGTTGTCTAGGTTCATGATATATCATAATACTGCCGGCTGAAATAATATTTAGTGATTTTAGAACAAGATTTATGATCAAAGTAACCAGGAATAAGCTCTATGACCATTGGATGATTAGCTTGAAAGCAATGACAATCATTGTAGCAGCAACAAGCAACAAGCATGATAATTGTCAAATCCGTTACAACAATGCCACCATACCGCTTCTACATACTTGGTAAAAAAGGAGAATTGAAGACAAAGGCAAAGTGGCAGTAGCTAGTGGTTAGATATTGGAATACTCAATAAAAGAGGTTGTCTCATATTTTAGTGATAGATGGTATCTTGCTCTCAAATTGTGATCTATCTATTAATCGTCTTTACGAGGTCTTACTTCTCTTGCCGATTATAGAATCATTCTATTGAGTCTTTCGTTCCGTTGATTAAAAAATCATCTAGGAATTTTTAATATGTTATAAGTCATAATTATGAATATGGAGTATAACCCCAGATGAGTTAAATATTATTTTAAGTATTCCTCTCATCACAATGAAGAAATACTGTGACAATTGTTTAAGAGAATTATCAAAATTTTCATTTTTAAATCATGACAAAAAGAAGATCTACCGATACAATAGCGCAATACTTTGCCGTACTTGTTTTGAAGAGATAAGCTCTCGCGGGCAACAGTTAGAGGAAGAATCATAATAAAAGTTAAGTTTTGTTCATAACCCACTAACCCTCCTGGAATTACTAATATTGTGTTGCGGCTTATATTTCGCTGAAGCCCTCTATGGCAGAAGGGCTACTCACGTTTGTTCGTCTTCGGTGTGACAGATATGATAATTAATAACCATCATCTATATAGGTGTCTGGAGTATGTGCTTATCACTTTGTATTGACTAAAACTCAGAACTACAATATTATTTACTAACATGAAGCGAAAAGCGTTAAAACATATTTTTACTCGGTTGGTTCATGAAGATTGGTGTTTCTGCATCCCTGACTATCTCGTTAATTACCTTTTTTGAATTCGGAATGGCGGCACCCTCTCTTTTGCTACCTATAAATTTCGAGTCCGCTTTTGCGCAAACAGATACTCCGATACAAGAAGAAGATGGAAAAAGTAAAAATAATCTTAGTAATAATACCGTAGCTTATAGCTACAATATCTACAGCGGTAACAATAATACTAGAGAAGCTGTAACAAGGCTGCACAACAGTTCAGTCAGCTATTATGACAAGAACACAACAGGATACCTTGTCTATCCTGAGCTAGCAAACAATACTCAACAGCAAGAACTAATGCCTGCAGTAATCATAATTCATGAATGGTTCGGGCTAAATGAACATATCAAAAACCAAGCAGACATTTTAGCCAAGGAAGGATATGTTGTACTGGCAGTTGACCTGTTTAGAGGTGAGGTTGCGACTGACTCTAACCAAGCTATGGAGTTGGCATCTTCTGTTAGAAATGATCCTGACTCTGCAATTGACAACTTGCAGTCTGCAGTCAATTATGTCAAATCACTTGAAATAGTAGATGGTAGTAGAATAGCTTCTCTAGGATGGTGCTTTGGTGGAGATTGGTCTCTACAGCTTGCACTAAACAGCTCAGAGAATCCGCTTGCCGCTACTGTGATTTATTATGGACGTCCAGTAACAGACGCCGCTTCTCTTTCTAACATTCATTGGCCAATACTTGGTATTTTTGGAGACCAAGACCAAGCAATTGGAGTTGAATCGGTAAAGCAATTTACATCTGCATTAAATGCATCAGGTATTACAAATGATATTTACCTGTATGAGGGCGTAGGACATGCATTTGCGAATCCATCAGGCGACAATTATGCTCCAAAAGAGACAGCTGATGCTTGGCAAAAGACAATTGGATTCCTAAGAACGTATCTCTAGAATTGCCTCTCTGACATTTGGGTAAAAAAGGCATATGTGTTATTCAATAGATAATAGCTGTTATTCACCCTAAGTATGTAAAAATATTCACTCCTAGAAGATCGCCTATATTTCCTATTATCCTATCAATGCCGGAGAATGGATGAAAACTTCTTAAAAACTGCCTAACTTGAATTGAAACTGATTAGCAGGTCTGAAACTGTCTGGTATCTAAACAGATTTTGTATGTATTACGCTCGTAAGAAT
>JBKPEN010000139.1:0-14024 GCA_046728425.1 Thermoproteota archaeon | reverse complement strand
ACGTCCGTTACAATGCTGCACCTGTTTCTGAGGGCATTCAAAGCAGACTCGATGGCCTTTTTATGGAAAATAATTTTGCCCTTGCCCGCAAACTCAAAGTCTGCTGTTGCGTGTATCACACGTCTTACAATGATCCATTCTATCTCGTTGTACTGATGGGTGCCTACCTCTGATTCTATGATCTCGAAACTTCTTTTTTCAATATCAAAAGCCTTTTCAGACATAGCCCTGGTGGTAGCCGTTCCACTATATTGATTCCGGAGGACGGGGTCATTGTCCTCATAGACCACGTCTTTTCTCAACCTCTCTTGCTCTTTCTATAATGATATCTGCTAACTTTTCGTCAACTCCTAGGTGCCGGGCCATGAAGGCATTCTTGAAGTTATATTTGTCGAGGGCGGCGTTCAGGTCCTTAATCACATCTCTCTTAATGTGAGCTCCTTTGTGCAAGAAGTATGGCACAAGGAGTATTAGATGTGCATTGCCTGCGATCGACCGACCTAAGCCCTCTTCAATGTTCGGCCGGTCCAGCTCAAGAAAGCAAAATTCCACATTGCGATAGTATGGCTTGATATTGTTTGCAGCATAAACAAAGGCATCATGTGCATTCTTGTCACTGCTTCCATGACCTATCAATACCACGTCACATTCACTGTCTGGTCGAGTGATGCAGTTGTTCTTCTTCAGCTCATTTATCCTGTCAATTATTAGTTCCACCATGCTTGGATGATAAGAGAGCGGCTTTGTTATCACCAGCTCGATATTCTTGTCTCTACCTATCTTGGCGCTTTGCTTAACAGTGTCTTTCAATTTCATTCCAGGGTATAGAAAGTATGGCATTACAGTGATAAAGCTGACACCGGCTGCCATGCATTGACTAATTCCTTCAGCAATGAATGGCGGCAACACCTCAAGGAAGGAATAATCCACATGATCGTAATCTGCCCGTTGCTTTGCCAACAAACAAATCTGTTCAAGTTCATGCCTTACCTCCAGCTCTCTACTTCCTCTGTCCACTATTAAAAGCGCCTTTTTCAACTGTGTATGTAGGCAAAGATAATTTGTCGGGCTAAAATATCTTTCATTATGCTGAGCTTGATATGATATGTGCATATGGGCATGGATGTGGACCTTCTGGCAGCTTTACGAAAATGACAATTTTTGAGGTTCCAGTAATTATATTTTATAGTTAAGTGAAGACAACCAATATTTCGTGTGATCTTTTCTACTTATTTTCATTTTCAATCCACGTTGCTTGGCCTAGTAATTTGGTCTATCGTAGTTTTTGCTGTCAGAGTCAAAAAAAGCTGGGTGGGGGCTACGCGACTTTATACCTTAGAACTTCCGAATAAGGGATCGAAAGGTATAGTTCTGATCCATCAAAACCTTCAACTGCAGACTTCGGGATATTGTATTCCCTCTTGGCACCTTGCATTACAGTAAATGTGTCGCCTGATTCAGATATGACGTTTCCAATATCAGTCCCTTCCTTGGAACGTACGTTCTTGTGTATAACACGGTCCCAGCGCTGTATCACCGGTTCAGACATTCGCTATCGGAATTATAATACAACGAGGTTATATTTAAAATTAATTTACAGTTTCCAGAAAAATACAATATTTTTCCTAAAGCAGGGGAGCTGCTTGCAAAATTTGTATACTTTTTATTATTGATGACAGATCCGTGACACAGCCAGTGTGAGGTTGGGAGGGAGCTTTTGCTTTGGTACGATAAGCTTACCCTTTGAGCTGAGAATTGATGAGGCTTCAGACACACTCGACGTTCCTTCGAACTTTTGTACGGTTGCCGATGGGTTGGGCACGTCCACTGATGAAAGTCTATCTTTTTCATAGATTTCCACAGGTATACTATGTTCCATAGAGAACTCTTCAAGCCCCTTAACCTTTGCTTTGCGATTAATTGATGCAAGGTTCCTGATGCTTTGAAAAGAGAGCCCATTTTCTTTGAAAACTGAATCGATGCCCGATTTTATTGTTTGTTTGCTTGTGTCCCAGTGCAAGCCTATTCCAACTACCAGAGACTTGGGTCGATAAATAACGGACTTCTCTATAATAGTTTCATCAAAAACCAATCGGTCAGAAATTATAAGCCCAGCCTTGAATTCCTGCGATTTTATTTTATCAATACTGTCTACGACGGTAACGTTTCCTGGAAGCGGCCCGTGCCACCAATTCCTTTCACCTGCATCTTGATATATAGCAATTTTTTCTTCATTGACCATGAACGCACTTACCTTTGTCACATTCTCAAAATTATCAATTGTCCAGTTAAACTCCCTTCCTACAAGGTCGACTGCGATGGTCTCATTGACATCTGCAGCAGTTGTGATTACTGGCTGTGCGTCAAGAAATGAAGCTACTAATCTCGCAAGTGCATTTGCTCCTCCAAGATGTCCTGAGAGCGCACTTATGACATTATTTGCCCTATCATCAACGACTAGCACAGCTGGATCGCTCTTTTTATCAATGAGGTGCGGAGCCACCATTCTGATTACAGCTCCAAGAGAAAATATACAGATCAATGCCTCATAACTCTTGAAGAGGTTTCCGACAAGCTGCGTGCTTTGCTCAGAAAACCAGACAACATCATTGCCACCATCATTATGCTTTGCTGGCACGTATATCTCTACATCGGGCATTCTTTGTTTTATCCTGCGGGCAATTTCGATGCCATGCCTAGTAATGGCGACGATAGCTGTTTTTGTAATCATAAGGCGATCTTAGCAGAAATTAAAGGGGAAATAATCTTTTGGATACCAGCAAACGATAATAGAGTCATGTTTTCTTGATCAGGTAGTAGTTTGGGTCTTCTCTCTAGGCAATCGTACTCTATGTCAATGTCCCTCGTCTTGATACCCTTAGCATTATCAGCTTATACACACTTGTGGAACCCTGTGGGTTTTCCTAACCTTTACTACGACGAGGGAGTCTACATGCGAAGAGCTATGCATGTCATGGAAGGTCTTGGACCCCAAGAGGCATATTATTATGATCACCCCTTTTTTGGACAAATATTTCTGGGCGGCATGCTATCAATTATTGGCTATCCAGAATCGTTAAATCCTTCTCCTGATTTACATACGATAGAGTCGCTCTACAAAGTTCCCAGAATCTTAATGGGAATATTGGCAGTAATTGATACTTTTCTCATCTACAAAATCTCGGAGCGTAGGTATAACAGAAATGTTGCTTTATTTGCTTCAATTCTCTTTGCAGTATTGCCCGTAACGTGGTTTACTAGAATGATACTGTTAGATTCTATCCTCCTACCGTTCCTTCTTCTTTCAATATTGATGGCAGTTTCTACTAAAAAATCTAAGTCAGAAAAAAATATCAACTACAACAAAAATAATATTTTAATCGTGCTGTCAGGAGTATTCCTGGGCATAGCCATTTTTACAAAGATTCCTGCATTTACCATGATCCTGTTAGTAGCTTTTCTCATTTACCGGAATAATAATAGAAGCCTTAAAGCCCTTGGAACGTGGTTTATTCCTGTAATACTGATTCCCGTAATTTGGCCCGCTCAGAGCATACTAGCAGGTACATTTAACTCATGGACAAATGATGTGCTTTGGCAAATAAATCGAGAAAATGCTGGTCTGCCTTGGATCGTATTCCTCTTAGCTATCACTGATCCCTTTATTTTTGCAGCAGGATTTGGTGGGATAGCATATTCGTTTGTGAGAAGAGATTATTTTGTTCTTTTATGGACTCTTCCATTCATAGCATTCCTTGCTGCTATGGGGTACGCTAACTTCTTTTATTGGATACCAATTGTGCCGGCGCTCTGCATAGGAGCAGCTAAACTGTTATTTGATATAACAGAAAGGACTAAAAAAATTACACAAAAGGCGCTTACAGTTGCGATACTTTTGTCAACTGTTGTTTTTGGATTAACTAGTACTACACTGCTTATTGTCACAGATGTTACATCGGCTCAAATCGAATCCGCGGCTTATGTTGCTAGGTTTTTGGACGAAACGGGAGAAAGCGCAGTTGGAAATCCAACCATAATTTCAAACCCAATTTATTCCTGGATATTCAAGTATGTATTCGATAAGAACCATATACTCTCCGATTATCGAGACATGATTTATTCCCCTATAGACACCGCTAAAGGTAGAATTCTTCTAATAGACGATCCAAGATTCAAACTCGATATCGGAAATGAAGACAACCAACTGCTCCATGAGCTCTATAGTAATACAAGTACGATTGCAACCTTCAAAGGCAAGGTCACTAATTTTGATTTAGGCTTATATCCTTACACCAGTATGGTAGAAAACTATGAGGGAAGTGAGATTGGAATCAGAGTCAATAATTCATATTCATAACGTTTTTAAAACTCACACAAAACATGAGCTAAGTAATAAAGGGTATGGCAAGTTGGCAACCGATACCGGCTCTGGTAAACCGCAGGCTGTTGTTTGCTGGAATATTTCTTATAGCTCTATCTGGTCTAGTACTTGAGGTATCCATAACAAGAATATTTTCTGCCGCGATATGGTACCATTTTGCCTTTGTAGCAGTATCTGTAGCCCTTGTGGGCCTTGGAGCCTCAGGACTAGTCGTACATCACCGGGTAAAGAAGCTAAAAGGTAAGTGGGCCGAGAACCTAACTATATACTCTGCTTGGGGCATAGCCATCTTTATTCCCATAACTCTTTTTGTTATGCACGCGCTAGCTTCGCAAGTTATCTACCTTCCTTTGTTCATGGTTCTCTTTTCGGTGCCATTTTTCTTAATTGGGATAATAATATCTGCAGCATTCAATGCATTTGCCTCTGTAGCTGGAAGGCTATATGCTGCTGATTTAATCGGTGCATCTGCGGGAGCTCTTCTAGTGGTCTTGTTTTTGGTGCTTACAGGGGGTGAAGGTGCGACTCTTATAGTTGGATTAATAGCTTCCATAGGCGGCACTATATTTTCTAGGATTGCAAAGAATACCAAAAAAACTATTGTGAGCCTTATGTTTGTAGCATTTGCTTTATCACTTATTTTACTTAATCATGCTACGCAGATCTTTGCAATACCAACAGATCCGACGGCTCAGAAAGACCTGCCAATATATCTACGTGAGCATCCTGGTTCAAGAATAGTCAAGACCGAGTGGAACTCATTTTCACGAATAGACGTAGTTGAAGGAGGTACTAGCCCCGAGGGGCTAGTAGCAAAGGTCTTTATCGACGGCGGCGCTGGAACCAACATTATATCTTGGGACGGCAACACTGGAAGCAGACAAGAACTTTCTACTTGGATGCAGTACCTACCGTTCAAAATGATGCAAGATCCAAAGGTTCTCGTGATTGGATCTGGTGGCGGGAGAGACGTGGTTGCTTCATTAGTAAGCGGGAGCAAAGATGTGACATCGGTCGAAATAAATCCAATAATCTATGAAACTGTCAAAAGCTATGGCGATAGGGCTGGAAACGTATACTCTCATGAACATGTAAGATCATATGTGGATGAGGGGCGAAGCTTCATAACCCGTTCTTCTGAAAAGTATGATATTATTTACGTACCCTTTGTCGACACCTGGGCATCTGTATCTTCAGGAGGCCTAAGCGTTTCAGAAAACTTTCTATACACATTGGAAGGATTCCAACAATATTATGATCACTTAACTGACACAGGCAAGATCGTTACAGTCAGATGGCTGATCGATGCCCCGAGATTTATCAGCACATATGCTAAACTGCTTGAACAAAACGGTATACCACAGGATCAACTATACAGGCATCTTATCATGGTGACGTCGGATTCATATACGCAAGACCCAAGTGTGACAATGGTCATCTTTTCTAAGTCCCCATTTACGGACGAAGAGATCAGATTCCTTTCACAATCCTTTTCTCAATACGAATACAAGCCGATCCTGGTTCCAGGACAAATAATGCGAGAGCCTTACTCCGCTCTTCTTAATGGACAAATCAACCTTGACCAATTTTATGGTATGTTTAATACAAAGGTGTACCCAGTAACGGATGATAATCCATATTTCTTATCCTTTGAGAAGCCACTGCCCCGAGTGGTAGAAGTTCTGCTCTACGCCAGCTTTGGGATCGTAGCGATATTTCTGCTAGTACCCTTTGCGTGGATGAAACAGAGAGGAAAAGAAGAAGGCATTAACAAAAGCGAGATTGGAACTGCGACTGTAATACCATATTTTGCAGCACTGGGGATGGGATTTATCTTGATAGAGCTTGCGCTCCTGCAAAAACTCATCCTTTTAATGGGCAATCCTACGATGACTTTTGCACTATTGCTGTTTACTCTGCTCATATCAAGTGGGGCAGGCAGCCTGTTCAGCTCAAGAATTGCAAAGAATAATATGAAAAATTTGGTGTTCGTAATAGGAGGTATCGCTGGACTTGGGATATCGTACGTCTTTTTCCTCCAGCACATAATATATTCAACCATCGCAGAACCTGTTGAGATAAAAGCTATAGTAAGCATTGCTATCCTAGCTCCTATTGGATTCCTGATGGGTATGCCCCTTCCTACAGGCATGCGTTTGCTAAAGGTACATAGACCAGATTACATACCATGGATGTGGGCGGTTAACGGCGCATTTTCTGTTTTGGGCGCGGTACTTGCCATAGCAATTGGGATTGTGTATGGTTCATCTCTAGCGATGGTCCTGGGTATCTTGATTTACCTAGTCGCTCTTGGAATATCCTTTGCATCAAAGAAGAAGACCATCACACAAGTCGCAACATAAGGCCGCTGCCTTGCTTATAAGGTTGACTAAGACACCTCAGTTGTAATTTTGACCTGCGAATAAAGTGGAAGAGGAAAAAGATAGTAGAGTTGGCTAGTTGAGATTCATACTTATAATAAGGTGTATAAAAAAGACATCCACATAATAGGGCGACAATCCAAGAAGAAAATCAGAGACTCCCAAATCAGAAATAATACATTGAGGTTTGTACAAAGGGAATTTTGCATGATCTAATTTGATTTTTTACATGGATGAGAAGGTTTTGTCTACCAAATGTTCAAGAGCAGCAGCACAAAAAATCCCATTAATTTTGACGGTCATTTTTTTTTGGATATCTGCCTATCACGGTGCCGTCAAAATCAAACAATATAACTTCAATTTGGAGCTGCCCCTTTGCATGTTCATGCATTAGCTCAGATACCGTTTTGCATACATGGTCATAATAGCTGACAATATTGTTCTTTTTGATTATCTCTGAAACATGTCTGGCAGTGTTTGCACCGCGAATCTCTTGGATCACATTTGGTGGAGCTTCGCATTCGGCTGCAAGCCGTGCCATGAACTCCATGTCAACATGAGAGCCGGCTACATGGGTCTGCTTGATACCCATCGCCATTTTAGTCAGTTTACCAATAAAGCCTGCAATAATCACATGCCTTATACTCATTTTGTTAGCGCATTGTTTTATTGAGTAGCCTGCAAAGTCACCCATCTGAATAAAGCAGTGGTCTGGCAGTTTGAATAGCTTTTTGGCGAAGTCTTCACTCCTTCCTCCAGTAGTAAGGACTACAGTATCAGCACCCATAGCAGTCGCAACATCAAGACCTTGTCTTATTGAAGCAGCAAATGATGCAGTAGAGTATGGAAGAACTAGGCCAGTAGTGCCAAGTATGGAGATGCCACCTAAAATCCCCAGGCGTGGGTTATCCGTCTTTTTGGCAATTTCTTCTCCGTTTGGTACAGAAATTACTACGTCAACGCCTTGCTCTTTCAGGTGATGTCTGGCAACTTCACGAACTGTCTGTTCTAGCATCTTTAATGGCGTAGGATTTATGGCAGGCTTGCCAATTTCAAGACCTAGACCCGGCTTTGTTACTCTGCCTACTCCCTCACCGCCGTCGATGTAGATATCACTTGCTTTTTTGTTGAAAGACACTGTGGAGCATATTGTTGCACCATGCGTAGCATCTGGATCATCTCCACCATCTTTTATTGCTGCGCAAGTGATCTTCCCATTATTTTCTTTCTTTGTCCACGCAATCTTGAGTGTCGCCGTTCCCCCCTTTGGCAATGACACTTCCACCTGTTCAATTGGTTTGCCGTTAATAAGCGCAAATAGTGCTCCTTTTGTAGCGGCTGTTGCAGTAGTGCCAGTGGTGTAGCCTATCCGGAGAGTCCCTTTGCGCTTCTTATCCTCTATTTCTTGTGGAAGGTTCTGTTCCTGCTCTGCTAACTTTTCTAAGTCTTGATCTTTATCAACAAACATTATTGCTTCACTGTGTCTCCCTGTGCAATTTCCTTTGTTCTTGCAGTTAATCTAGATTTCACAATGCTTTGGATAGCATGTGATGTGTTGCCTGCAATTGCCGAGTTTGAGGCAATCTTGATTATCAGTCCTCCGACTTCTCTGGCGCTGCATCCGTCGTTAATCACAAATGAAATTATGGATTGCAAGGGCCTAGAAGTATCTCCCGGATCGATGTTGATAACTTTTTTACGCTCTTCGTTTGTGGCTTCGTAAGACCTCTGATCCCGTATCTTTCGATCAAAATGGTACCCGGAGTTATCGATCAACTTATTAATATGCCTGTATATTTCTGCCATCAGGCGCATAAATTTTGCTACGCCTTGAATATTTGTGGCGCCAAATCTTTGAGAGTGTGTCTTACCTTTTTTTTCCCAATGGCGTAATTTGCTCCACGTGATATACTTGAGCACATAGTGAGCGTCGCACCAGCTTTGCCAAGCTCCTTCGAGATCTGGCAGCCAAGGGCCCTTCTGAGGGTGCTATCCATGACAGCCTTGACGTGTAGCAACTAGCAATTTATGCCAACACGCTATTTTTAATATTATCCGCCTACCAATGGATTTTTTATTCTTCTCCCTGTTTTGGTCTTTCTCTCTAAGATACAAAGTTCAAAAACTGCGGGAATGCGTAGCAGAATCATAAATGTGTTGCAGGGACACAGATACAAGCGCAAACAGAACTTGAACAAAAACCAGCAGAACTCATCCTGGTGATGTATAAAGAGGCGAGACATATCATACATCGCAAAATAACCGAGTCAACTTCCAATCCCCGTCGGTGGGAGAGACTTCCTGAGTGAACTACAAGAAGAAGGAGGACCTTCTACCACACTCTGATTTCTTTTTTTATTCCATCAAGGCATATTCTATAGTTATCCAGTATATCTCGACCAACCAGTGCCTTAGCCGGCGTGCGCTCTGGCAGATCGAGGCATCCGACATGCATGTTGTCATAGATTTTGTCAAAAATCTCTATTGAAACCTCATAATAGGGAATGTATATTATCCCTGCTCCCGTTGCTGTCTCGTCGCTTCCTGCAAATGAGAGGTTCATCTCATTTGCGATGTATGTAGGGATAATTGTTTTTGACGAAGCAAAATCTAAGTGAGCATCGACAACAATTTTTTTGTTGCTGCCTGCATCAATTATTCCTACACAGACCAACGGGAGATTGCTCTTGTATTGAATTTTTATGACGCTTGATTCTCCTTGCCCTCTTATTTCTTCTCTCATATTAAGCTCAGACCAACTGGATGCTATGATCCTCTTTTATTACAATAACTAGTTCTCTTATATCCTATAATAGTTCGCGTCCATCGCAGAACAAACGGCCCTTGGCTGGATACAAAGCAAATTAAAAATGAAAGATTAAAGTAGTCCCTTGATCGATGTATATAAGGTATATGGCACGCAAGTTTGAAGAATGGTGGAATACTGTTCCAGCTGACTTGAAGCAAAAAGCTCGCAAAGGTGACGAATCAAACAAGCCCTTACTCAACCAAGTTAACTACGTTCTTCTGCATCTTCATTTGGCAGGCAAGCACGACGCCAAGCCAACACATGATGAGCTGAAGGATTGGTTACATAGTGGCCAAGTAGACGTGCTCAGAATGAACAAGTAGATTCACGGATCCCTACGTAAGCGCACATATCTGTGCACAGGAGGCACAGAATTTGCTTTTTTTCTATATGTAGAAGATTTTGGACATTTGACTGCGTTTTGATAACAAACACATAAACCAAGAAATTCAAGCAAGCCTATTGCTATGATGCCTCCTAATTGCAAAAATGAGGGTTCATTCATAATCTTAGACTGCAATAATTATTATCCTGTTGCCTGCAGAAATGTCAGCATATATGCGTATAAACCATTTTAGTTGCCTAAGACAGGTCGAAGGGTTCAAAGTTTTTGAACCTTAAGCTGTTAGGCTTAAATGGCTTTTCTCATAATGGAGCGTGACACACTGTCTAGCAGCCAAGCAGCACACAACAAAGGCTTGCTTGCCTTTCAGACTACCTACTACCGATAATAAGAGAGTGCTCTTGTTTCTTCAGGCTTCCTCTCTCTTTGAGTCCTTATCTTCTTAACCGCCTCATCAAAGTGACGCATCATCACATGCGCTTCTGATGCATGCTTTGCTGCTTCTTCGGGTGTCGGGTACCTCGCCAGATATTCATGTAACACAAGGGATACAGCAGTATTTACTATTGCAGCGGCATCAGCTCCACTAAAACCATCTGTTATGTCTGCTATTTTCTCAAGATCAGCATCTGTTCCTACCGGCTTGTCTTTAACATAGATTTCAAGTATTCTCCTTCTTGTTCTTCTGTCAGGATTCGGCACAAATACAATTCTATCAAATCTTCCAGGCCTCAATAAAGCCGTATCAATCATATCTGGCCTGTTGGTAGCTGCAAGGACAACAACTCCGTGTAATTCGCTAATTCCATCTAGCTCGGTGAGGATCTGCGATATTACTCTATCATTGGTTCCTATGCTGCCACCACCCATCTCGCCTCCCATCCCTCCTCCTCTTGCCATTGCAATAGAATCGATCTCATCAAAGAATACAACGCATGGAGCTGCCTGCCTTGCTCTCCGAAATATCTCGCGAATTCCCCGCTCAGACTCGCCGACCCACTTGCTCAAAAGTTCAGGTCCTTTTACTGATATGAAATTAGCTTCAGATTCTGTTGCCACTGCCTTTGCGAGCATAGTCTTGCCAGTCCCTGATGGTCCATGCAGCAATATACCCTTTGGAACAGTGTGACCTATCTTTGCATATAGATCAGGGTATCTGAGCGGCCACTCTACTGCTTCCTGTAATTCTCTTTTTACTCCTTCAAGCCCACCAATATCTTCCCATTTTACATCAGGAGATTCCAAAAATACCTCTCTCATGGCTGAAGGCATGACATCCTTTATTGCCTGATTAAAATCGTTTTGCGTTATAATCAGCTTGTCGAGTGTCTCTGGGGGCAATTTCTCATCTTCCAAATTGAGGTCCGGCAACAATCTGCGAAGACACTTCATGGCTGCCTCTTTACAGAGGTACTCCAAATCTGCGCCCACAAAACCATGTGTAACTGAGGCTATTTTCTTCTGGTCTACATCCGTGTCAAGGGGCATGTTGCGGCTATGAATCTGAAGAATCTCCAAACGTCCATTCTTGTCTGGCACTTTAATCTCAATCTCTCTGTCAAATCTCCCGGGTCTTCTCAATGCAGGGTCAAGGGCATTTTGCCTGTTAGTTGCAGCAATAACAATGACTTTACCTCTGCCTTCAAGCCCGTCCATAAGTGACAACATTTGCGAGACAACTCTTCTCTCCACTTCACCCATAACCTCTTCTCTTTTTGGGGCAATAGAATCGATCTCGTCTATGAAAATGATGGTTGGAGCTTTCTCTCTTGCCTCTTTGAATATCTCTCTCAAGCGTGCCTCTGATTCTCCATAGAATTTGCTCATGATTTCCGGTCCTGATATACTGATAAAGTGAGAATTACTCTCGCTTGCAACAGCCTTGGCCAACAATGTCTTGCCTGTCCCAGGGGGACCAAAGAGCAGTACACCTTTTGGCGCCTCTATACCAAGTTTTTCAAATATTTCTGGGTGTCTTAGAGGTAGCTCTATCATTTCCCTAACCTTTTGCATTTCATCCCTAAGGCCTCCAATATCTTCGTAGGATACTTGGGGCATACCTCGTAATGCCTCATCCTTTTCAGTTATGGTGAAGGTTGTCTTGTTGGTGACAATTGCAGCAGTATCAACGGTAGGAGGCGGTGTTATCCCTATTATCTGAAATGTCAGCCTTCCACCAAAATATGGGACCATTACATTATCACCTTTTATCAAGGGAACGCTTTCTAGAGCGTCTGCAAGGTAGCGCTCATCAATTGGCGGTATTGCCTCAAGTGGAGATATTACCACTTTCTCAGCAGGGACGGCCTTGATCTTCCTCGCATTTACGGCGTCTCCTATGCCTATACCGGCATTATTTCTTACTAATCCATCTAGCCTGACGATTCCTTTTCCTTCGTCAGAAGGGTAAAGTGGTAAGCATTTGACAACTGTCCGTCGTTTGCCTTTTATTTCTATAATATCTCCTGTGCTTACCCCCAACGAACCCATAGTATCGTAATCGATTCTTGCCGTGCCCCTCCCAACGTCTCGGGTATAGGCTTCAAGAACCTTTAGTGATATGATGTTATTGTTTTGGCTCATAAAATCTTTGCCTGCCTGCCTTGTACTGGCATATAACTACTAATTAGTCTTTTCAATTTTTTGACTGAAACTTAAATCAGCATGCATATAATAAGTGTTGGAGGCACATACATGTTATTAGTTAGGTGCTCTTTCTTGTCTAAATCCGCACTGAAATGAAAGATTTTTGAATGCAGCTTGTCAAAACCCGTCTATAGATAACAGGTAACGCCCATCTGCTATTTTTTTGACCACTTCTAATAAAGCCTATCCTGTCATACACTTATGCAACATTCATTTTGCTATACTCCTGATTATCGCTTTATATTATTTCATAAATAAAAACAAAAACCACTGTTACTCTTGTATATATAGAGCTCTCTTGCCGAGAAGTAGACGATCAGTTATCAACCCAGGTACAAATGACATTCTTTTACGCTACGGTTAATTTAGCAAAGCTCAGAAAAAATGTCTGTCTAACTTTTCCCAGGTAAAACTCGGGTTGTTTCTTCCAAAGTGGCCATAGGCTGCAGTTTGTTGATATATGGGACGTTTGAGGTCCAGTGTCCTTATAATCCCTGCGGGTCTCATATCAAAGTTCTTTCTTACCAGCCCTTCTATCTGTTCTTCAGGCATCTTGCCAGTTCCAAAAGTTTCTACCATAATAGAGATCGGTTCTGCCACTCCTATTGCGTATGCGACTTGCACTTCGCACTTTTCTGCTAGCCCAGCCGCGACTATGTTCTTTGCTAAATATCTTGACATATAACAGGCTGACCGGTCTACCTTTGAAGGATCCTTGCCAGAGAATGCGCCACCTCCATGCCTCCCCATTCCACCATATGTGTCTGCAATTATTTTTCTTCCAGTAAGACCTGTGTCGCCTGGAGGGCCACCTATCACAAACCTACCCGTTGGATTGACAAAAAACTTTGTCTCGCTGTCAATCCAGCCCCCGCAGACTGGTTTTATAACCTTGTTAATGACCTCCTCACGAAGTAGGCTCATGCTGATATCCGGCGAATGCTGTGTAGAAATCACTATTGAGTCGATGCGTTTTGGCACTCCATCTTCATAGACAACAGATACTTGGGACTTTCCGTCTGGGCGTACCCAACTGAGCTCTTTTTTCTTTCTTACCTGTGCAAGGGCCATTGATAGTTGATGTGCGACGGTGATTGGAAGAGGCATCAGTTCCGGGGTTTCGTTCGTTGCAAATCCAAACATGAGTCCTTGGTCCCCGGCCCCTTGTTCCTTGTCTGTGCGTGCACTTACACCCATCGAAATGTCGGGGCTCTGCTCATGAAGTGATGTAAGAACTGAACATGAATTATAATCAAATCCGTATTCTGCTTTGTCATACCCTATTGTTCGGATAGTGTCACGGACAATTTTCTGAATATTCGGTCTGCCTTTCGAGGTCACTTCACCTGCGACAAACACGATTCCGGAGGTTATCATTGCCTCTACGGCAACCCGTGAATCAGGATCTTGCCGCAAAAATTCGTCAAGAACTGCGTCTGATATCTGGTCACACACCTTATCGGG
>JBKPEN010000117.1:0-3735 GCA_046728425.1 Thermoproteota archaeon | reverse complement strand
CCCGATAAGTATTTGTTGCTTACTATGCACAGGCAAGAAAATGTCGACGAACGTGAGAGGCTTGAGATGTTAAGAAAGCATCTATCAGGCATAGAGCACAAGATAGTGTTCCCCATCCACCCTAGGACAAAAAACAACCTTGCTCGTTATGGCATTACTCTGCCTCCAAACGTCATTGCGATAGAGCCAGCAGGTTATTTGGAATTCCTTTATCTGTTGAAAAACTGCCGACTCGTGATGACTGATTCAGGTGGAGTTCAGGAAGAGGCTATTGTACTAAGGCGGCCGTGTGTTACCCTAAGACATGTCTCAGAGCGTTGGGAGACGCTGCTCTTAAAGGCAAATGTGCTTTTTCCATTGCATAGGCGCGATCCGTTGAGCGACGTTATCGAAATGATGCTTGACGCTAAGATCGAGCGGAACCCTTACGGAGAAAATGTTGCAGGAAGGATGCTCCATCTCATAAAGGAAATCACACAATAAATTTGCCTATAATTTTTTTATTTCACTAGCAGAAACAGAACACTTAAGTCCACGTGTCGCCGATGGTATGTCTTAACGATTAAATTATTTTTCATAATGTTATTTTTTATGAAGCGCTATTTCAGTGCCTTCTCTATTGCTGTCACTATTATGCTTATAGTACACACGACATTCTTAGCCTACGCACAGAAATCTTCAGATGAGCTTTTTGGATGCCAGCAATATGGCCGCGCTATACATTGCGACCTTCTACTAAATGAAATTCAGGTAAATGAGGTCAGGGCAAATTCCTCGCTTGTCGATCCGTTAACCACTAGTCATCTTCAATTTGTCAACGGGAAGTCTGGTCAAGCATTGGAAATGCGAGCTGAATATAGAGAGTCAATAGAAATAATGAATTCGCCTGAGCTTAATCCAAAGCAATTTTCTATTTCGTTTTGGATGCAGCCTACAACTATAGAGCCGTATGGACATATCGTCTCCCATAGCAACAGAAATCAATCAGCTGGCTGGCAGTTTGACGTTTTTAGGAGTGGCGGCGGCCAACCTGGTTCCGAAAACGCCACACTTCGTTTCGGTGTTTTTAACACTAATGGGACTCTCTTTTCTCCTCCGCAAATTCAAGTCCCAACAGAGAAATTTACACTCATAACCGGCACTTTTGATGGTTCAAGTGTAAAACTGTACATGGACGGAATGCTTGTTGGCCAAACTCAGTTTCTAGGAGAGTATCGTCCGGATCCGGGCTTGCCGTTAAGGATTGGATCTGCAGCCTACTGTTCATCATGCAACAGATGGTCAGGCATCATAGACGAACTTCGGATGTATAACCGAACACTTGGCGAGGATGAAATCGAGCAGCAGCTATCCGGTTTAGCAGATGTCACAACGGGCTTGATTGGCTACTGGAGATTTGATGGTGATACAAATGACGTATTTCAGAAAAGTGACGGAACTGCGATCACCCTGCTCACAAGTATGGTCTTTGCGCCAGATGGCAGGCTTTTTTTCACCGAAAAAAACACAGGAGAAATAAGAATAATGACCCCTGAACATAAGGTCCTAGACAACCCATTTGCAAGTGTAAACGATCTGTATGTTAACTGGGAGCAAGGAATGCTTGGGCTTGCTATCGATCCCGAGTTTGATATCAACCACCACATATACGTATATTACACCGCTCTCGTAGACACTGAAAATGCTAATGATGGCAAAGTCATCAACCGTGTTGTAAGGTTCACGGATAATAACAACACGGGTACTGACCCGACAGTAATAATGGATAATATTCCTGCTTCACGTGGCTATCACTCAGGTGGTGCTATGGCATTTGGTCCTGACGGCAAATTGTACATTACAGTTGGTGACGCTACAGAACATATCTTCGCCCAAGATCCGTCGATACTCATAGGTAAGGTCTTGCGCATAAATAGAGACGGTACAATACCGCAAGATAACCCATATCCAAACTCTCCCGTGTATACAATAGGCCATAGAAACATGTATGGCATTGCTTTTGATAATAATGGGACAGGTCTAGTTACTGAAAATGGCGATGTTCGCTATGATGAGATAAACCTCATAATAAAGGGAGGGAACTACGGTTTTCCCACTTCCCAGCCGGCCAACTTGCCTCCTGAGCGAGCGAATGACTCATCAATTAAGCCACTAAGAAGCTACTGGGATACAATAGCACCAACGCAGATGATTTACTATGAAGGGGACGCAGTACCTGAGCTGAAGGGCATGTTTTTATTTGGCAGTTTCACAGGCGATATCTATGCTCTTAAGCTAAGCGAAGACAAAAAGAGCATAGTTGAAGAACTGAAAATAGAGCTTTCACATTTCCCATTCGTACCCACGGTTGGAATTGCACAATCGCCAGACGGCAAAATATATTATGGCGGCTACCAAATTTATACTCTTGATTCGATTGGAGAAAGAAAGCAGATACTCTTTCCCATCGATGTAAGTTTGCCTTATGGAGTCAGCATTAAAGATATCAGCGTTGATCAAGATCAAAGAAGAATGTTAATTGACACACACGTAAATGGTACTGTTGCTTCTGACGACCTTCTGACCATACAAATACCAGGGGGCCTTCTTGAGAATCTGACGGCTGTGACGATTGATAGTCCGCAAGGTCCTAGTGCAATTGAATTTAATATTGATGAATTCGGCCCTGACTACACTAGAGTCAGTGTAAATATCGGATCTAATCCTGTAAACAAGGGCGATCTAAAGCTTACAATATCCTGAGTTCAAACATTCTAGCTGACTTTGAACAGCGCCGGTAAGAGCAGTTATAATTGTATTTTGCTGCCTGTCTAGCAAATATGCATTGAGCAAGTTTGAAGTATAAGGCCAAAGAAATTTGCCTTATAATGTGGATGGAGCCGGCGGCGGTGTTGTTCCTGGTACAAGACGGTATAGGTCTCCAGACAATGTCAGAATATACAAATATCCGTCCGGCCCTGTTTCAATGTCTGTGATGCCGCCAGAGAATCCTCTGCCCAATATTACCGCATTTAGCTCCTCGGCATTGTTTGCTACAAGATCTTCCAAGCCAGGAATTCCACCTAGATCGAGTCCAGTCCTGTTACTGTTGATGGTGAAGAAGTACAAGTTGCCATTGTTGATATCGCCTACAAACATGTTGTAGGCATATTTTTCACCTAGGCTCGTAGAATTGAATATTTCCATATCAGTGACGCCCTCGGATTTGAGCCAGCTGAAGACAGGGTCAGCATAGTGGGAGCCTTGAAATAGCACAAGATCCTCTGGCGTGATGCCCTTGTCCGCAATAGGGCCCATCACTCTTTGCCACCCGCTATTAAAGCCGGGTAGAACAATATTTATTTCGTCATAATCGGTTGGGCCATCCTCAACGTCCCAAAGGATCCCTGTTAGAGGGTCAAAGTCAAAACCGAAGCTGTTTCGTATACCATAAGCATAATACTTGCTGAGGTCCACTCCCAGGGCTGACAAGACATTCCCAACTCCGTTTCCATTGTAATCAACTCTCAATATCACAGACGTGTCATCAGGGGCCGGGCCGTCCCTGACATTTTGGAGCATGCCATCTCTGTTAAGGTCTCCCTTGACTGTATATAGCATACCGTCAGGTCCAATTTGCACCTTGCCCCCATTGTGGTTAGGACCAGGTTCGCCGGGGAGATCAAGAATAAGACGCCCTCCAGCCAAGTTGTTCATTCCATCCCATTCATACCTGTAGATCCTGTTTCTTGCTTC
>JBKPEN010000172.1:0-3359 GCA_046728425.1 Thermoproteota archaeon | reverse complement strand
GCGCAAACCCCTCCTGCAATCGGAGGAAAAGTATCGCGGCGCGACTTTCTAAAACTGATGGCTGCCGCCGGTACTGTCATGACCTTTACGCCTTTTGTTGATTGGGGCAAATTTTTGCCAAATCCCTCAAGCAATGAGGGTCAGAAGGTTAAGGCGGAGCTTGGAGATGGCACAGTTGTCAACGTAAAAACTTTTCAAGTTAATCATTCTGACGTTATCATTTATCCCAAAGGGGACGATCCTGTGCTGAACAAGGAATCGTTCCGGACATGGCAGCTGATAAGGTTACCAAAGGAACTTGGTGGTGACAAGAACGATGCTTCTGCCTTTAGAGCATACAGCATGGTTTGCCTGCACCTCTGGTGCCTATGGAAGTACTGGCCAGAGGAAGGCAGAAAGAGAGGTGAATGCCCATGCCACGGAAGCATGTATGATCCGGCGACAGGCCAAGCGTTTGCTGGTCCCGCCTCGCTGCAGGGACCACCCTCAAATGTCCTGCCAAAACTTGATCTTGAAGTTGATTCTAATGGAGACGTATTGATACTGCCCCCTACGTGGGACCCCAATGCAAATGGAATAGTTGGATATGGGCGCTACCTTAAAGTATGAAAATAGCTTTGTAAGATTCATCCGGTGGGTATACGCCGGAGTAGATCGGACTATATTCATGGGGATGAAGTTTACCTTCCCCGGAAGGTTCGTTAGCCCACTTGGTTTCCTTGGCATGCTAACCTTTGTCATTTTTATTATACTTGGTATCACCGGCGCATTGCTCATGCTGTGGTATGAGCCTATACTTGATAGAGCATGGAATAGTGTTCAAAACATCAACGATACAATCCCCTATGGGTTCCATATGCGCAACATCCATTATCATGCATCAAATGCGATGGTCATGATGGCACTTCTCCATATGTACTACCAGTACTTTAGTGGCCGTTACAAAATCAGAAACGAGATACTGTGGGTTACAGGTATCATAATTGGCGTCTTGACGATTCTTGAGGCGTTTACAGGTTATGATATCATCTTTAGTGAGCGCGCAGAGCTAGCAATCTCTATTGCTGCATCACTAACCAACTCAATACCTGTGTTGGGACCTCAAATGAGGGAGGCATTCTTTGGTGCAGGATTTCATGATTTCATCCTTAGATTCTACACATTCCATGTGTTCATGCTACCGATAGCTCTACTCGGGCTCATGGTATTCCACTTTCCACGGTTCATGGTATTTGATGTGCCAATGGTCATGGCTATCTCAGGTGCGATTATGCTGACAGGCGGAGTATTCCCTGTCGGTCTGGGACTGCCTTTCAAACCGGAGACGCCACCTGGAATCACAGTTCCTGAGTGGTATCTTACTGGGCTGTACGCGTTTTTGCGTACTATGTATGATAAATTTACCACAGGCGTCGCATGGCCAGGGCTATTCATATTCGCATTACTGATCATTCCGTTTATAGACAAGTACAAGAAATTCTCTTGGAAGGATAGACCACTTATTACTGCGCTAGGCATCACGAGTCTTGCACAGATCATTGTGACAACATATTGGGGATTCTATATTGACCCTGATAGAAATAAGGCGCTGCTTGAAAGACTGGTAATTGACCCAATCTTCTTTTACTTAGTTATGATACTGCTCGTCCCTCTGTCGTTTGGATTTACCTACATGATCATCAAGCTAGCAAAGCATGCAGAAGCAAACGCCAAGCTTCAGCCCAAGAAGACAGGTAAAGGTTCAATAAATATCTCACAAAAATGGCTGTATGTATTATTTGTAGTACTCCTTGCTTTCCAGGTATATCTCAATATCTCAGCATATTATGCGGTGCTCCAGGGAATGAAGAACTGGTCTCTCTTTATAATAGGCATAATCATGCTGGTCTTTGCAGCGATGTTTCACATCTACAGATATGGAAGGTCTCTCGCAAAGGCACCTCCACCCAAGCCTGTTCCGCCAACTCCATCCAAGCCAGCAGCTGCACCCAAGCCCGTGCCTGCTACAACTACCACAGCAGAAAAGCCATTGGCAACTCCGCCAGCCGTCGCTGCAAAATCTAGTTCTGATCAGAAAGCGCAGCAGCAGCAGGTGTCATCATCACAACAACAACAACATCAACAACAAAAGCAGTCGTCGACAACTGGTCAAGGCGCCACTGGTACGACTGCACAAGCAGCGGATCGCGTCCAAACTATGTCGAATCCCCCCAGCATAGAGGAACCTGACAAAAGGACTGTCTAACAGGCAAGCTTTATATGTGAAAATAAGAGTCTTGAAGATCAAGTATGGTGAACCATGCTGGCGGCATAAGCGTCATTACTTTTGTTGTTGCCGTTGCTGTAAGCATGGGCTACTACCAATTTGTCTACATCCCGCAGGCTAACGCAAAACCTACTCTTCCAGAAACGGTGCTTAATCCTGCCGAAACCACAAAGGTCAATATCGCAGAAGGTGCCTCTTTACCAACCAATGGCCAATTTTTCGTTCCAAAGGAAGCGCGTGGAGTGATCGGATTGTCTAATAAGGTAGAATGGACCAACGGCGATGTCACCGGTCACACAGTAACTTCTGACAATGGCTACGTAGATAAAATCAATGGCGACTTTGACTCGATCAAGAGTATAGGCGTTATCCCACCAGGTCAAACCTTTGACTTTACATTTACCGAGGTTGGCGACTATCCATATCACTGTGAGCCACATCCACACATGCAAGGGGTAGTCCATATCGTAGAGAACTTCGCTTAAGCTTTTACTATTTTTAGGTAAGCGACTTCGCTTACCACCTCTTTGTGCTCTTGTATTATCGAGACGCGGAACTTAACATTAGTGTATTCACCTTCAGCAGGCACGTGATTAGTGGTGGCGGTAAAATCAATGGTGTTTCTGCCCGCAAGCTCTGACTTAAATATTGATAGCCGTGCATAGGGATGTCTGACATTTTTGCCATTGATGCTAGTGTAGGAGAATACATCACTTGAGTTCTCAATTTGAGAGTTTATCACTACACTATCAAATCTTCCGCTGTAATTGATGACCACTGTGCCATGGAGAGCATTTCCTGCTACTATGGAACTTTCAGCCAGAGAAATTGAGACATCCTTTTGTGCACTCAAGTATGATAACAAGGTCTGATGGCGGCAGATTTAAACCAATTTGAGGGGAAGGAGGTTTTTATATGCAATTTTTGGCTAATAAATTGAAACGCCGGATAATCTATGCCCTCAGTACATTGTAGATGGATGCATAGCGCTTATCGTTTTTACTGGTGCAAATCTAACTAACATATTTGAACAAAGAGAAGAAGCAGTAATTGTGACTAATGTCGAAAATACAATGCTTAGGAAGTTATAGAC
>JBKPEN010000273.1:0-8391 GCA_046728425.1 Thermoproteota archaeon | reverse complement strand
GCTCAATCCTAGGGTTGCTGATTGGCGCCACTATTGCAGAATATTCAGGATGGAGAATAACATTTCTATCAATTTTGCCAGTTGCTATCTTGCTTCCAATAGTAGTTTGGAAATTTGCAAGGATAGGAGAAGTGCATTCTGATTGGATGACGAGGACGACGAGGACGACTACGACAACAGCGCTAGCAACAACATCCCCTAAGAAACACACAGGCCCTACCAACGAAAAGAAATCACTAGACGTGGTAGGAGCCGCTACTCTTGCAGCAACCATCACCCTTTTTCTACTCTCTCTGACATTCATTGAAACTAGGACGACAGCAAGTAATAGCACACAGCTAATTTCACAATTAGCGATTTTGTCTGCAGGTTGTATAACTGCTTTTATAGCATTTCTGGTTGCTGAAAGAAGAGCCATTCATCCGCTAATAGACCTAAAATTGTTGCAAAACAAGGTCCTACTGTTCGCCAATATCATGATGATAATCCTAGGTTTCTCCATGTTCATGGTCTTTCAAACAATACCAATACTTGCAGAAAGCCCCAGTCCAGTTGGCTTTGGGTACAGCATAACAGGTGCTGCTGCTATTCAGCTGCCTTTCTCGATAATCTTGCTAATATTTGGTCCAACATCTGGATACATAGTATCAAAACTAGGCTCAATCCGGCCTGCAATATTGGGATATGCAATAAACGCTTTTGGTTTTTTTATGCTTGCAACATTTCACTCACAACCATGGATGGTGTCTATTGCCCTTGCAATTGTTTCAACTGGATTATCGCTGGGTAGTGTAGGACTAATGAATATCGTGCTTCTTGCTACCCCGTACAAAAATATGGTCACTTCTATTGGAATGACTTCTCTATTAAGAATAATTGGTAGTTCCGTAGGGCCTGCTGTTGCAGGGGTTTTGATGCAGGTATGGCAAATAAATATACAAGGACATGGCGGCAGTTTTCCTGCTCCGGAATCTTACACTTTGATCTTTACCATGGCTGCCATCATGTCTATAATATCCGTAGTAATGGCTCTAAAGATAAGGCAGTCGCTGCTTCAAAATCAGAATAAGAATGCTTGATCTTGATTAGAGTAAAAATACCTTCGCAGACAGCGATAGGTAGAAGCAACCAAGTAACAAGTAATAACAACCGTGAAAGTAGTAGAAAGGTCTTGATAAGGTGGCATGTAAGGCATCTCATATAGACAAGATTCATTTCACAAGTAAGACAGGAACGGTTGAATGATGCAAGACTGAATTTGGTACGCTTCCAATAAAAAAATGCTTGGCTCCGCTAAATCCCTTGCTTCCAATGACGATTAGGTCTGCGCCTTTTGCGTTTGCCTCTCTAATAATGGCATCTGGGGGATAACCTTGGGCCAGAATAGTTTCAACTGCAATATTGTATTCGTTTAATGACTTTTCAGAATAACTCTGTAGAAGTCTATTTCCAGCTTCTTCCAAATCAATTCTTAACTTATCAACGCTATAAGCATCAGTATAAAACAGACCACCAACTGGTTGGGGTGACATCACTACATGAACTATAATTAATTTGCCATTAGAAAGTTTAGTAAGTTGCGCAGCCACATCGTAAACTTTGTTAGAGCTCTCAGAACCATCTACTGCAACCGCTATCTTTGAGAAAAGCATGAATTAGGTGATTTGCCTCCATATATATCCTCAATGACAGTAATTCTAATCTAATTAGTTTTTGTCCTCATATCTGCTGCCAAATCATATATATATATCATCAGTTAACTTTGCCATACAGCAAAAATATATGGCGCAGAAAATTGGACTAAGCAGAACATCTACCGTAAAGAACCCCTTATGAATTGCATCAAATTACATATCTTCTCACATCAAACTTCAGATCTAGCCTCATCTAGACTCAAATGAATTTTATAGAGATTCAAGGATCTCCGCTGTGATATCACTCTCATCAGTTGCATAATGCCTGATCTGGGCTAGGAAAAAGAGGGCTGCATACGATTTCTCGACTTAATAGTAAAGAACTACCACAATATCTAATAGCTAATCTGCCCACAGAGAAGTAAAACGAAAATTATCAACATCAACTAACCCCTTATCTGTCAACTTCAAAGAAGGTATCACAGACAAAGATAGAAAAGAAAGTAGCATAAATGGATCTTTTATTACGTTATTACCTAGCTTCAGACAAGCTTGATTAAGAGCTGTAAGGTTTGAAATTACTGATTCTATAGGCTGATCAGACATCAGTCCAGCAATAGGAAGTGGCAAAGCTGCTGTGATGTATCCATTTTCAGACACAGCCAAACCACCACCAATTGAAGAGATATATTGAATAGCTATCAACATGTCGTGATCATTCATTCCAGCAACAACAACATTATGTGAATCATGTGCTACACTACTTGCTATTGCTCCTCTCTCAAGACCTAAACCTTGGACAAATCCTAGTCCTATGTTTCCAGTTCCATGATGACGTTCAACAACTGCAAGCTTTGCTAGATCCCTTTGTGGATCTGCGACTGCTCCATATTTTTTATCTATTTTCGCAGGGATAATTCGCTTTTGGGTAATAATCTGTCCGGGAATAACACCGATGACTTGTAGACATGATGATGATGGTGGTGTAGTTCTAGAATTTGTGGGAATTACAAGCATATTTGAATCGTTAACTGATTTAATGTGTATAGTATTTTGTAGAAAAGAAGGTGAGGGAGAATTATTACTCTTATTACTACTATACAATATTTGGTCTGCTTCATTTCTTTCAAATCTGTTAATGTATCCTTCATCTACTCTCTTTCCTCCAAGGAACACTTCAGAAATTCTGAAGGATTCTAAGTCCTCTAATAAAATAAAATCTGCTCTAAATCCGGGGGCTACTGCACCTATGTTGTTTAGTCCAAAATATCTTGCAGTATTGATAGATGCCATCTGGACTGCCCGTATTGGCGGTAGACCAAAAGAAATAGATGTACGAACCAAATAGTCAAGATGTCCATTTTCTTTTAAGTCAATTGGGTCACGGTCATCGGAAACAAGGCTAACATTGGAGCTATTGAAATCATTAATAAGTGGAATTAGATCCCGCAAATTTTTTTCATGAGTTCCTTGCCTTATCATGATATGCATACCCTTTCGGAGCTTTTCGATCGCTTCTTTAAGATTAGTACATTCATGGTCACTACCCATTCCAGCGATAATATATGCATCCAATGACTTTCCGGATAGAAGCGGGGCATGGCCATCCTTGGGTCTTGAACCTACTGCCATCAATTTGGATAAGATCTCTTTATCTTCATGTATGACTCCCGGGTAGTTCATCATTTCTGCTAACCCAAGGACAAGCTCAGGATAGCGATCCATGTATTCACGTATATCTGTGTCAAGAATGGCTGCACCAGATGTTTCCATGTGTGTGGCTGGTACGCATGAGGGCATCATAAAATAAATTTTGACAGGTAATCCTAGGCTTGATTGAAGAAGATAGTCAATACCCTTTAGGCCAAGCACATTAGCTATCTCATGTGGATCACATATGACAGCTGAGGTTCCATGCAGTGCCACCGCGTCACAAAATTCTCTAGGAGACAGAAAAGTAGACTCTAAATGAATATGTCCATCTATAAGTCCAGGAGACATATATTTTCCTTGAGCATCGTACAAGTTTTTTGTCTTATACGATTCTCCTTCTTCCTCTTCTCCTCCAAGTCCTACAAATATTCCATTAGCGATAGCAACATCAGCTAAATGAATCTCTCCAGAAAGCACGTTTATTATTTTAGCATTCTTTACAAGTAAGTCAACTCTTTCCTGACCTTTGGCTAAATTGATCTTCCGTTCTAAGTCTAAGATTGTATTATTGTTATCATTGTTGTTGTATTTGCTTTCAATTAAATTATCGTGCGATGTAATGCGTCTATTTTTTTTGGGACTAAATTTTGTATTAGGTAATGACACAATAGAATTCAATAGTATAGATTATAAACATTCTAAAACTTAACACATCTTCAGAGCTTTTCATTCCCAAGGGAACACAATCCATTTTTTGTGGTTAAGTACCTTTCCAATATACATCGGTTTGTTATTGTGTTCATCCCTGCTCATAAGAAATGCGAATTCACAATCAAATGTTCTTACTACATCATAAACCTTACAAAAGGTGTCACCAGTATCATATATTTCATCAATTATAAGGTATTTTTTGCCCTTAAGTAGATGAGGCATCTCCTCTTTGTACAGCTTTTTGTTTCTAACGGGAATCAATTGTATATAATCAATGTCAAGTTCTCGTGCCATCAGTCGAGCTGGAACGATTCCACCCTTTGTTATTGCCAGAATTACATCATATTTCTTATTTGATCTTCTTCGTATTTTATCTGCAATTGTTCTTGTTAGTGATTCTACTTCCTCCCAATTACAATATTCTTTAGGTGAGTTTTTTTCGCTTATTTCCGTTTCGAACTTCAATTGTTATTACACTACTAAATGATAACCTAGAATATAGCACCTGCTTTTAATAATGATACTCAGTGCATTATATTTCCTCATCAATGCTTGATGCTTTGTACCTAGATGTCAGATTATAGAAGAAATTCTAAGATGACGCCGCGACTTGCCCTTGCTTTCTTTATTTTTTCCAGTGGAAAAAATATATCTTATAAAAATATGGTTACAGAGAGAGTGCATAAAGAGCGCTTACATACTTCTAATGCTCTGAAGAGTAATGTGACGCATCCACACACATACATACACCAATGCATAACCAATATGTGCATACAAGGGAAAAGCTGTACCTCAATTTGTTCTTATCCTACACTGATTCATAGTGAGGCAGGCTTTTTCATTTCTTTCTAATCATCATTCATGACCATTGTTATCAAGTTCGTAGTATGACCAGGTTCTAAAGTACTTGTGACATTGTCAGGTACTGTCGCAAGATACTCATTGACTCATATACGAAATATTCAGATCGTTTGGTTATTGTGACTATCATTTGTTATTTGCATAGTTTTGATGGCTTTTGATGGTGTGTGTCTCTACTGTATATTTTTGGATCTGAAGTTATGCCATATAGTCTTAACGAACCGGTTGAATCATGCCTACCCTATTGCCTTCAGTATCAAAAAATGATACGTACAAGCCGATTCCTGGTATATCCCAAGGTTCGCCGAGTACCTTACCTCCTGACTTTTCCACCTTACTAGTATGCTCCTTAATATCATCCACTGCAATAACCACTGAGGGATATTGTGCTGGTTTATCATCAGTTTTCTGGAAGAAACCTCCGTTTATTGCACCTGGCTTTTTTGGACCTTTTTCGTCTGAATCTGTTGTGGTAGCTAATACATAATTTCCCATGTCTTCACCCAGCTGCTGGGTTTTCCAACCAAAGACTTTGGTATAAAAGTCAGCCATACGCTTTCTATCTTCTGCGGGCATTTCAAAATGGACTACAGGGTTCATTTTCTTCCATTATTACCCTCATATGCCCTCTATAAGCGTTCTATGCCGATTTTCTTCATTTGAAGCGTACCTCCATCATCCTTTCTCTTTAATGGCTATCACAACTGCCAGCTGTGTTTTTAGCTCACTATGACTATTCCAACCATGTTTGGATGTAACATGTAGTAGTATGGGTACTCTCCTGCTTCCTCAAATGTATTCTCAACTATTGTGGCTGGAGCCATTATGCCTGTCAAACTTGCCATTGGGCTATCCATTTATTCCTGATGTGACTGTATGGGGTTGTGAGTATTTATTTGTCCATGTTACTGTATCGCTGACGAAGTTGAAATGGGTTGGTTGGTATGCATCAGTAGTCAAACTTGAAGAGCATGGGACTATGGAAACCTAGGTGTGGACCACCACCACTGCGGCCGCCTCCAGTATTGGTAGTGCCTACTGTCTCGGTGACAGCGTTGCCGCAGTTGTTGTTGATGATGATGTCGCTGATGTTGCTACTATTGCTACTAGTGCTGATAATATTCTTGTTGTTGTAGATGATGATGTTGTTGGTATTAATGATATCAATTTTTGTCAATCCGAATAATGTTCAGCAATTTTTAAACTTTAATAGAGCTTAGCACATTTTACTTATTTTAAAAAGTTGCAGGATATAAGGCTGTGCTTATTTTCTATCCTTCTCTGCTTCTCTAGGACCATCCCTGGCAGACGATCGAATTCATATGTGTGAAAGGCTCTAAGCTTTGAGCACACACCATCTGGCTCGCTATTTGAATAAAACACATTACAGGTTTCTGCTTCTGCTCATAATCAAACTTCTTTGCAACTATATATACTATTACGGGATATGGTATATGCCAGTACAAAACCAGCTATATATTATCATCTTAGGATTTTATGTCTTCAATTAGTTTTGAAGCAGTTCTCAATCTAAGGTATTGATCTGCTGCCTTGACTATCGAATATATAATTGACAATGGAGACACAGTCGCTGCAGTTTTTGCTTCTTCTTTCCTTTCACCAGGTAATCGTACAGTAGAGTGCCTGCCAACCTGCATATGGCAAAGAAGATGTATATGAAATTGATTTTGTTGTCTTGATTATCAGTTGGAAATAATGTGGAGTTTAATTTGATTTCCTTTAAGTCATACTCAATTTAAACCTAAAGTTGCGTCTCCGTATCTTCTTTGCAATCCTTTTATCAATTGCAATCCAATAATATAATTACCATGGGCTTTCTTGACAAACTACGGCGTAAGAAAGACAAAACTGTAGAAAAGGTCAAGGAACAGACAACTCCTCAGCCCACCGATCCTACTAATGCACCACCGCCTCCTGGCAGAAAGATGAAAAGGTATACTTCTGAAGGAAAACCAGTCTATGAATAAGATATAAAATCCTATTTTTATTATGGATTATTGTTCTTCTAGCCGCCGATGATGGGAGCTTAGTTCGTTAAAGCACGTCTGACAAAGGATTGCACTGTTATATCTGTAGATCTTCTTTGTGGCGTGATTAAATAATGAAAATTTTGATAATTTTCTTGAACCGTTATCCATTGCTTCTCCGTCATGGTTAATAAAGGCTCAAAATCTTATTTAAATGTCTGTGAAATTGATCCACGGTTGCAGTCTGCAGAATTGGTCCCGTAAGTATTAAGAGCTCTTTGCTTCGAAGGTATTGCAGGAATTGATGTCACCGGCTTCCAATCCCCTTTCGAACCAGCCTACCCTCTGTACGGAGCTGCCGTGTGTGAATGAGTCCGGTGTTACCTGGCCCTGGTATTCAATCTGAAGTCGGTCATCTCCAATGTTGCTTGCAGCATTCAGGCCTTCCTCTATGTCGCCTTGCTCAAGAATGTCTCTAGCTCTGTTGGCGTTATATGCCCACACACCTGCAAGACAATCAGCTTGCAGCTCCAGGCTAACAGAAAGCTTGTTTACTTCGACTTGGCTGCTGGCCTGTTGTTGAGCACTATTGACCTCCTCCATAATGCCTATCTGATTCTGCACATGGTGTCCGACCTCGTGCGCAATGATATATGCCTGAGCAAAGTCACCTGGTGCACCAAATCTGTCTCTTAGGTCTTGGTAGAAGCTCAAGTCTATGTATACCTTCTGGTCGATGGGACAGTAAAAAGGACCAACTGCAGATTGAGCCAATCCGCATGCAGACTCTACTGCGCCGGAGAATAATACAAGTGTAGGCTCTAGGTAATCTAGGTTTTGAGCAGCGAAGATTTCATTCCGTGTCCTCGGTGTCTGCAAGTACAATTGACACGAAATCGGCAAGTTCCCTCTCTTCTTGGGAAATAGGTGTCGTCCCTTCGTAATAATATGATGAACCAGGATTGTTAACTCCTATGTTGTTAGGGTTATCGTTGAAAATCGTTCCAGAGTCACCACCTCCCAATAGCAGTACGAGAATTAGCAGGATAAGGCCGCCTATTCCTCCTCCAATGGCTTTCATTGGAACCCTCATCCCTCTTCGATCTTCTATATTTCCACTTCTTCGAGGATTCCTCCATCGCATTTGCTTATCGCTTCTCCGCCTTTGAACAGGATTTTATGGTATCTAAGCAGGCTAAGGACTTTTTATAGAAGATATTCTAAGATTAAAGAACAACTTATCTCATATATCTTTCTCGGATTACCTCAGATGGATCTGTTACTTTTGGCGACGATACTCCTACATTTAAGACTACTGAAAAAGGTCTGAGGTTTCTTCAACTCTACAATCAGAGAGACAACATAATAAAAGCAACAGAAGCACCAGAACAACAAATCTAGGGGAGAGAGAAGAATATAATGCAAATTTCAAAGATTTAATTAGTTTAATATCATTGATGTAAAATTTCTGATTATATTATTATAATAATTGGTTTTATGATGACGAGTTGACAGTAATGCTGTCACCATCACTCAATGTCCTC
>JBKPEN010000288.1:0-4514 GCA_046728425.1 Thermoproteota archaeon | reverse complement strand
ATTTGGATAGGGAAACTCTTTTGCAGCATTCTCGCCAAACATGATCTTTTTTGGCATCATTACTTTCCAAGCCATCAAGTATTGGGTTTACCCTCATGGTGTTTTATGTCTTACTGGCTAGTACGATACTTTTGGTATGAGAATGATGCTGCTAGTAATGGTGGTTATTTTTTGCTCTTTTTTCCTTTCCTCTATGTTTGCTCCTTTAGCTGGGTAGTCAACTGCAGTTTTTCAAGCCTCATAAGATAGACAATGCCAATAACTGTAAAGACTTCGATGCCCTTCGCAAGAATCCCAGCAATATCTATGGTTTCTGGCTGGCCGTTTGGTGAAAGTGGAGGAGGCAAGATTATAGAATATAAGTATAACCCAATAAGGACACTTGTGCCAACAAGCCCAAATAGACTGACAGCTATTTTCTTTTGATAGTATTTATGGGGGGACTCATTTGCAGCCTGGCCTGCCAATGTCAAAAGCGTATAGGCTATACCATAAACTATTTGCATTCCAGCTGCAGCTAGAAGAAATATACTGTATTCAAGACGGAGCGATGCATGCTCTGCATAAACGGCGAGATGGACAACACCTCCGGCTATTGCCGCTAGCATTATGATATATCTTGCAGTGTCACCTCGTGCGCCCGTGCTGTAGGGACTACTTTTTGTCATAAGTTTACTTTTTCTTCTTCTTCTATAGTTCCAGATCAATACGCCACCTACTACTGAAAGAGGCAAACTTACTGAGATCAACATCATCGCATTCCATATAGTGCCAAGATTCTTTGTGATTGACACGTTAAAGATGACCCTGTGGCAGTCGCAGCCAGCGGTGCTTGATAGAGTTGTACGAGGCTGATCAATGCCGTTAAGATTGGCTGGGATGTTGCCATTCTTTGCGACGCTAAGAACTATCTGATAGTTACCAACTTCAGGAAAGTTGTAAAAGACCTGAAAGTCACCTATATCCTGTCTTGTCCACGGCCACGCCTCAAGCCGCTCGCCTGTCACGGCAGAATATATTTCAACCATAGTATCTATGTTGTATGTGTCATGCCCGTCACGGTCTTGGACGCTGAACATGACAGCAACAGGCTCGTTTGGTGGAGCGTACTCGGGCTCTAGTGCTTCGTAAGCATAATAGCGACCTAGTTCGTCTCCTCTATTGTTATAATGGCTAAAGTGCTCAAAGTGGGCATATGCAGGGATGATCGAGGAAAGTGGCAACAATATAATGACAGCCATTGCAATAAAGAGTACTAGTCGTCGATGCATCATCGAGAGCATCCAGTAATATCTCTCTACTTCTATCCGTATAAATCATTGCTCTTCAACTCTCCGGAATGGTGGTCTTATTGTTCTGAGTAGACAGTTTCGATGACGCTTTGCGTGTCTTCATTCTTTTATTATCATTATCAATTCTAAATGCAGAGAGCACGATTATGAGGACCATTGAGAATAGCACTAATCCTAGCCCAAGATGTGCAGTCACCAACGCTGCATGAAGCCGCTCAACTATCACTATTGCGCCTAAAGTTATCTGCCCTATCACCGCACCGGCTGCAATTATGGAAGCAATTTTCATGCCTCTTGGGGCCTCCTTTGACTTAAGCGTAAAAGCCATTGTGGCTATTACAAGCAATCCTGTTGTCGCGGCGACAGACCTATGGATGTATTCTATAACGAAATCTTCATGAGGCAACAGACCACGTGGGCAGAGAGGCCATTCAGGACATGTGAGCCCAACGCCGGAAGCACCAACGTAACCTCCTATAAATATCAGTGCAAACAGGACTGCAAGGGTAGTAAAAGAGAGAGGCTTGAGTATGAACATATGTAATCTCTATAATCTATTACTTTCTCTCACTGTACAGTTATTTTCCCTGTCATGTACGGATGGATCATGCAGTAAAAGTCTTGTTGTCCGGGCTTGGCTTGTGCAAGTGATATCGTAGCTGATTCACTGGGATTAATTATGCTTGTATCAAACAACTGCCCTGACTGTGGATCTTGAGGACCAGTTCCGGAGGTTGCAGTGTGGGGAACTGTGTCTTGATTGACCACTGTGACCTCAGCGCCTGCACTTGCTGTTAACGGATCTGGATCATAATCGGGGCTCCCTTGTACTGCAGCACCTTCAAGGATATTTATTGTGGGCCCTCCACCGCCACCTGCAGTACCTGTTGTTGCTGCTCCTCCTCCTGTTTGGTTAGCTGCTCCCCCACCACCGACAGCTCCTCCTTGTGTTTGTGCACCGCCGCCGCCGCCACCTTGCCCCGCTGCGGCAATTTTAATCTCACCTGTCATATATGGGTGGATAGTGCAATGGTAAGTTATAGTCTGTCCCTCGCTAACTCCTTGTAGCTCTACAGCAGTTGATTTTTCGCCACCATTAATTATGCTTGTATCAAACAACTTTCCTGACTGTGGATCTTGAGGACCAGTTCCGGAGGTTGCAGTGTGGGGAACTGTGTCTTGGTTGTCCCAAACTACCTTATTGCCAACAGGCACCTGAGCCGAGTCTGGATCGAAGTCAGGGCTTCCCTGTACTGCCGCCCCTTGAAGTATCGATATACTAGTGGTGCCTGCTTCTGCCGGAGCTGCTGCTCCTCCTCCTCCTCCTTGCTCCTGCCCTCCCCCCTCTGGAGATGGCCTCTCTGTGCGTATTTGAGTTACCGGTGGAGGATTGTGAGCCATTCGGTCAAAGTTTGGAATTAGAATTGCTGCCCCTATGGCTATTGTCACTACCAATATAGCAAGTCCCTTTCCGAACCTTCTAGGCGTTGTGAGAATTATTGGTTCTTTCTCGTCATCACTGTGTGACTCATGCGAACTCGTGTCTCTTTCTCTCTCCCTCTCTCTATTTAGTGGTGGGGCTCACGCCGTCTATAGTCAATATATTCCTCTTTAATACCAAATGGGTCTTGCATATTTGCTGGTTTGCCCCATCCTGCACTTCTAATCAGGTTAAAGAGGAATGCTCCCATTGCAACAAGCATGATATACGCGCCCACTGAAGAGATCTGGTTCATAATTATAAGCGGTTGAACAGGTATGTAATCGAATACTCTACGAGGCATCCCGTACAGCCCAAGAATATGTTGTGTAACGAATATTAAAAATACGCCTATAAACATCAGCCAGAACTGGAGCATAGCTAACCTTTCGTTGTACATCCTGCCAGTTATGAGCGGGAATAGGTAGTATAGAAAACCTACGAATGCAAAAGTTATGATGCCCATAAGGAATAGGTGCATGTGTCCTACTACCCAGTAGCTATCGTGTGTTAGAAAGTCAAGTGGCATAGCAGTGTTTACTACACCGCCGGCTCCAGCTAGGAAGAACGTTATAATGCCGCCAACCACAAACGCCATTGGTGCTCTAAATCGGATCCTGCCTCCCCACATAGTCGCTATCCAATTGAAAATGTGCATAGCTGAAGCGGGAACAGCAGCTAATGTACCTATCATGAATACCGTTTTTTCTGTAAAGCTCATGCCTGTTGCAAACATGTGGTGGGCCCAGGAGGCAAAACTGACGATCGTCAGCAATATAAATGCCGTTATACCGGAGGTATAACTGAATATAGGTTTTCGTGAAAACTTGGGAATTATCTCATATATCATACCGATTGCAGGTATCACGAATACATAGACTTCAGGATGGAATGTAAACCAAAAGAGATGCTGATATGCTATCGGATCTCCTCCCATTGCAGGATTAAAGAAGCCGGAAACTCCAAGTCTATCTGTATATAGCATAATGAGAGCAGCAGCAAAGGTCGGCATAGACATCAGGATTATAAGAGATGTGGAAAGGATTGCCCATGTGAAAAGTGGCAGCTTCATCATGGGCAGATCAGGATGCTTCATCCTCAAGATAGTAACAACGAAATTGATGGCACCTAGAATCGATGAAATCCCCAAAATCTTTAGCCCAAATATCCACATTTCGGCAGCAGGCCCCGGTGCCCGTAAAATAGAATAGGGAGGATAGGCATTCCAGGTTGTGTCAGCAAAGCCAAGCCATACAAGTGCTGCGCCTACTGGTATCATCCAGAATGCTACTGCATTAAGCTTTGGCCATGCCATATCTTTGTATCTTACCATAATAGGTATCAGATAGTTACCTATGCCAGAAGCAAATGGTATTACCCATAGGAACAGCATTGTTGTGCCATGAACAGTGAAAATTCGGTGGAATGTATTGGAGGAATCAATCAGCTGTGCGCCGGGCAGGAAAAGTTCCGTTCTGATCGTAATCGCAAGTGCCCCACCTAAGAAAAAGAGAGTTAAGGAAAAGATAATGTAAAGCAACCCAATATCTGTATGATGAGTGGAAAATAGTATCTCCCAGAGCGGACGTGGTCTTCTAACTTCTAAAACCATCTCGCACTATGCTCCTCCCTATATTGGTCATAGATTGAAGACATTATCAATAAAAGTATTTTGTTTTTATCGTTTCCGCAGTGGTATAAGAAGAGGTTCTTCATTTTCTCATCCACTCATTAGATAAAGA
>JBKPEN010000075.1:0-7404 GCA_046728425.1 Thermoproteota archaeon | reverse complement strand
GTTCCGAAGTTGTTTGCCCTATCAATACTTCAATGATACTATCTATCGTAGCAGAACAGGCCGGCTCCAAAATAATTTACACTAAGGTTGGAAGCGTCGAAGTGTCTCGAGAAATGGTAAAACGCAGCTGCCCTCTTGGTCTGGAGGAGAATGGAGGCTTTATGTACGGCCCGCTAAATGAAGTAAGAGATGGGGCGATGGCTACTGCACTTGTACTTGATATGCTGGCTGCATCTGACAGGCCATTTTCCAAGCACATTGCACAGCTACCACAGACCTTCCAGTATAAGACCAAGTTTACCTGTTCTTCCCGAGAAGTCGTCGATAGGGTAATTAGGGTATGTATCGAGCACGGAACCCCCAAGAAGGTCGAGACATTGGATGGAGCCAAGATTTGGATTGATGAGGAAACTTGGGTGATGTTAAGGCCTAGTGGGACTGAACCCCTTATCAGAATGTATGCAGAATCGACTGACAAATCATTGCTAGATTCAAAGGTTGATGAATACCGCAGATATGTGCAGTCTCAGATATAGGAATGGACAACATTTTTAATACGCTTGTTCTTCTTACACAGAAGAATAAGATGATCCCAGTGGGTGATAGAAACAGTGAGTAAGCCATATTATGTCAAGTTTGAAACTTCTAAGGATCTGGTAAATGCCGTTTATGAGGCTGTTAGGGTATCAAAGCAGAGCGGCAAAGTCCGCAAGGGCACCAATGAGACTACCAAAGCTATAGAGCGCGGCGTGTCAAAACTAGTTGTAATTGCAGAGGATGTAGAGCCACCAGAAGTTGTGGCTCATCTGCCTATCCTCTGCGAAGAGAGAAATGCACCATTTATCTTCGTACCTAGCAAGCAGCAGCTAGGCGCATCACTTGGAATCGATGTGGGCTCTGCAGCCGCCACGATTGTAGATGCTGGCGAGGCTCAACACATTGTTGAGCAGGTCGTCAGCTCTATAAGCACTATGAAGGGAGTAGCGGCGACCCAGAAGTGATCTGTATGGGGACTGATAAATGAGCAGCAAGACAGCTGAAGAAAAGGTCGTGCCTGCCGAAGTCATCCAGATAGTGGGCAGGACAGGGATCGCTGGCGAAGTCATACAGGTACGTGTCAAGGTTCTCGAAGGCAAGGATAGAGGCCGAATTCTTACAAGGAACGTCAAGGGTTCCATTAGGATGAACGATATCTTGATGCTTAGAGAAACAGAGCGAGAGGCCCGCAAGATAAGGTGATACTTGTAAATGAGCAAGACAGCAACATCTCTTCGCAACTGCTCCTTCTGTGGTAGACATATTTCTAGTGGACATGGAATCATGCTTGTGAGAAATGACGGACATGTGCAGTGGACCTGCTCAAGCAAATGCAAGAAGAACATGCGGGTGTTAAAACGTGATCCAAGAAAACTAAAGTGGACAGTTCGCTATGTAAAGGGCGGGCTGCACATGAAAAAGCAGTAGTGGTAGAAGGTAGGGGCTATGACACTTGAGCAAACACTAATTGTTATCAAGCCTGATGGTTTTAGACGCAAACTTACAGGAAAAATATTGGCACGCTTTGAAGAAAAAGGCTTCCAGCTAAGGGACCTAAAGCTATACAACTTCAATAAGGAAAAGGCACAGGAATTTTACTCTATCCATAAGGACAAACCATTTTTTGGCGAATTACTATCTTTTATTATGTCTGGCACTGTAGTGGCATGCATCCTAGAGGGCAGCAATGCAGTAAATACAGTAAGGCTCATGATCGGCTCGACCAAGTCATTTGAAGCGGCTCCAGGGACCATCAGAGGTGACTTTGGCCTTGGGTTAACTGACAACATTATCCATGCTTCGGATTCTCCTGAAAGCTTCATAAAAGAGTCGCGTGTCATTTTTGGCTGATCAATATACGTGGAACTTAGGCAGCCAATCGTCGTAGTTTTAGGTCATGTAGACTCAGGCAAGACTTCGTTACTAGATAACATTCGTGGTACTATAGTTCAGGCACGAGAAGTGGGAGGTATAACGCAGCACATAGGTGCAAGTTTTTTGCCTGTTGAGACCATAAAAGAGATAACTGGCCCATTATATGCTAAACTTGCCAAGACAGAATCTGCAATACCGGGACTACTTGTCATCGATACACCTGGTCACGAGATTTTTGCGAACCTGCGCACCCGGGGCGGCTCTGCAGCCGACATTGCTATAGTCGTTGTCGACGTAAACAAGGGTTTTGAAGCCCAAACTATTGAAAGCATGGACATTCTGAAAAAGCGAAGAGTACCATTTGTCATTGCGCTCAACAAAGTCGACATGGTTGCTGGTTGGCATACCTTTACACGATTCATTTCTGAAGATGTAAAAAGACAGGATGTCGCTGTACAGACTTTGCTTGACGAAAAGATATATAGCGTTGTTGGAATGCTCTCAAGGCTTGGCTACCCATCAGAGGCATTCTGGCGAGTCAAGGATTTCACAAAGGAAGTTGCAATAGTTCCTGTCAGTGCAAGAACAGGCGTAGGAATACCGGAACTCTTAGCCGTATTGGTGGGTCTAACACAGCAGTACATGGGAAAGAAACTGGAACGCCATACCAAGGATGCTGCAAGAGGTATAGTGCTTGAATTTAACGAAGAAACGGGTCTTGGACCCTCTGCAAACATCATACTGCTTGACGGAGTACTACATCAGGGCGACAGCATAGTTATAGGTAAGCGCGATGGCGCAGTTTCCACCAGGATAAAAGCGTTATTGCTGCCCAAGCCTCTTGACGAAATGCGAGACCCTCGGGACAAATTCAAGCAGGTCAACGAGGTGATAGCTGCTGCAGGTTTGAAGATAACCTCACCGGACCTTGATGGGGTGCTAGCAGGAAGTCCTGTATACGTTTACAACAACAGTCAGAAGAAGAGCAAAGAGGAGCTTGACCACCTAAAGTCGCTTGTAGAGTCAGAGGTCAAGAATGCGATCGTAAGCAACACACAAACTAGCGGAGTGGTATTGAAATGCGATACTATCGGCTCACTTGAGGCCATAGTAGACTTGCTCAAGAAAGCAAACGTTGCCATCCGGATGGCAGACATTGGCAATATCACAAGAAGAGACGTTATAGAAGCCGCTGCAGTAAGGGAGAATGACCGCTATCTTGGAGTCCTATTAGGCTTTGACGTCAAAGTGCTTGAAGATGCACAAAAGGAGGCGCAAGATCGTGGAGTGAAGATCTTTAACGAGCAGATAATTTACAACCTTGTACGAAGCTATACAGACTGGGTGGCATATCAACGCGAACATGAAGAATCCATCATTTTCGATGAGCTGCCACCGATATGCAAATTCCAGTTCCTCAAAGGGTTTATTTTTAGGCGCAATGATCCCGCTGTCTTTGGCGCCGAGATTCAAGTAGGTCGGCTCAGGCAAAAGGTGCACGTAGTAAATGAAGAAGGCAAGAAAGTAGGTACTGTACATCAGATACAGGAAAGCGGAAAAGCGATTGATGAAGCAACTGCGGGCATGCAGGTAGCAGTATCGCTCAAAGAACCGACAATTGGTCGTCAGATAAATGAGGGCGATATTTTTTATACAGATCTCAATAGCAGGCAAGCAAAGCAAATGCTTGAGAGGTTCAACCACAGACTAAACGATTCAGAAAAGGAAGTTTTGAACATGCTTGTTGCTAAGAAAAGAAAGAGCGATCCGACCTTTGGGTACCTTTAATACTAGGATTACTGGTACTTTTGAAGCAACCCTTCTAGACCTTTTTCTCCTACTGCACCGACTGCCCTGTCTACTGTCTTGCCATTCATAAACATGATAAATGTTGGAATGGCATAGACGTCGTAGCGCATTGCAATCCCCTGGTTGTCGTCCACGTTCAGCCTTCCAAAGGCCACCTTGTCGCCATATTTTTTGGCCAGCTTGTCAAATATAGGAAGCATAAACTGGCAAGGACCGCACCATGTTGCCCAAAAATCCACTAATACCGGCTTGCTGCCTCCAACAATTTCATCAAAATTTCTCTCACTTAATTCCACCAAGTTTCTACTAGCAGCATGCACGCTTGTAGTTTTCCTTTCTTCACTCATATTCCGACAAGATACAAGTGCATGAATTATTATTTAAGATTTATTGGTTGGTTGCCTGCATTTTGATGGATAGATGCCATTTCGACAAAAATACCTCTTTTTCTCTAACTGAATAAGGAAAAGGCTAGGTGCCTCATTATCGTCATCACTAATGTAGGAGTAAATACGTGTGCATGATTGACTAACCCTTGTTAGAGAGCATTTTATGTATAGTTATTACAGTTTCGATCTTATTGAGAATTGTTGAACAAGGCATCATGACTTCCTGCAGAAATATCTGCATACACTTCTTTTGCAGGTTTGCCTTCAATCTTTACCCCCATACTAACGCAAGACCCCAGAACTTCTTTGACAGCTCCCATAAGATCCTTCGCGTAAGAGCCATCAATCTTCATCTTGGCTATTTTAACAGCGCTTTCCATTGATAGGTCGCCAGCATAATTAGTGCCAGAGGTGCCTGAGCCCTTTGCTATCCCTGCCTCTTTTGCCACCAGAGCAGCTGTCGGCGGTATGCCAACTTCAACTGTAAACTTTTTTGTTTCGGTATCTACCTCCACTTTTACCGGAACCTTCATACCTGGAAAATCCTTTGTCTTTTCGTTAATGGTATTTACTACTTGCAGTACGTTGACGCCCATTGGACCCATTGCCGGACCCAGAGGCGGTCCTGCATTGGCTTCTCCACCGCTCACTAGAGCCGAGATGGATTTCTTTTCGCCCATAATATCCTAGCAGTGAATTTAGCCAAATTATAACTCTTGCTCTTATATTGAATGCAGATGTTCAGCTTGACAGGTTTTTAAACCCGTGGTGTGTGTAAATGCAGGATGTCAGATCAGGAGCCTAATGAAGGCGTCGGGTCTTTATTCTTCGAGCTTGCAGGTGATCTCCGTCTCTTAATGCTGACAAAGCTAAACCAAAAGAATCATCGTCTTTCTCAGCTTGCCACAGAGCTTGATGCTACTATGCAAGAAGCCCACCGCAACATGACTCGGCTGATCGAGGCAGGGTTAGTAGCCAAAGGTAGAGACGGCGAGCTTATGTTAACTGTTTATGGCAGAACGGTGGTAATGTTAATGCCAAGTTATGATTTTCTGTATCGCAATAAGGAATTTTTCCTCGACCACAGTCTTGGTGACTTGCCGGCTAAGTTTATCCAGAGGATGGGGACATTTCAGAGCTGTGAAATAGTGCACGGCGTCATGGCAATACTTCAGCGCTGGAAGAATCTTTACAGCGAATCTGAGCAATACATTAAAGAGATAATGGCGCAGGTGCCGCTCGACCTTATTGAAACATTGAGTAGTAGAGTAGAGAAAGGTGTAAGATTCTCCTATATTTTCGCCGCCAATGCAGTTGTCCCAAAAGGGCGAACACAGATTCTCCAAAAGGTTGGATGGCGCAATTTCATTAGCACCGGTCTAGTTGAGCGCAGGATGCTGCCTGAGGTAAAGGTGATGACGATTTTTAATGAAAAGCAAGGATGTGTGCTTTTTCCTAACATGAAAGGTGAACCGGATCTAAATATCATGTTTTATGCCGAGGACCAGGAATTTCTTGAATGGTGCTCTGACCTGTTTACATACCAGTGGGAAAAGGCTGGACCGTTTGACGAAAGCAAGCTGAAGAATGAAGTATAGATCACGTTTTTATACATCAGACTTCATCAAGCATGCATGCCAAAAGCTTTTGTTCTTATGAATGCCGAACTTGGAAGTGAAGATTCTCTCGTTAGCGAATTGAAAAAACTTGAAAGTGTCAAGGAAGTCTACCAAGTTTACGGTGTTTATGATATTGTGGCACAGGTTGAAGCTGACACGATGGAAAAGGTAAAGGAAACGATCACCTGGAAGCTTCGAAAGCTTAACGGCGTCAAATCAACATTGACGATGATAGTTATGGAATAATGAAGGGTGGCCGTAGATAACCTCCGACTGCCTTAAAGAAGAAGTATTTGCTCATTAATATAAAGGACACGCCAAGAAATAATACTACCACCAGTGCAACTGTAGCGTCATGGCTAATGTCGTGATGGATGTTTCACGTCGGGCTATCAATTACATGAGTAAGCCTGTGCCAATCATATTATCTTGTTATTATTGTTCCCGGTTCAGTTCATACTATTCCACTTAGTATCTTAAGGAACAATACCATAATGATGGTGGCCGTAGCCCCATATGCTAAGCCAACTTTTGAATGCCACATTTGCGATGAACTTTACAGTCGGCACCTACGACGGGCTTTTCACAAGAAGAAATGTGCGCACATTACCGGAAGCACAATAGTGATAGAAATTGTAGGATATAGGCTATTTGGATTGGGTCTCCTTAGCGTCATTACATTAATTAATCTATGGCTGGCTTTTGTACTTATCAAGTCATTATCGTGATTTATTTTTATACATCTTCTTTGAGATACTATCGATCTTAGATGTCACAGGATAGCAACTTTAATCAACCTGTGTGCCGATGACGTCAGCTGATGGATCTCTTTGGCAAATTAAGAGGTGGCAGCGAACAAAAGGTATGGAAGTGCGAGCACTGTAAAATGACCTTTGATGACAAGGAAAGAATGAAGCGCCATAAAAGGAAGGCCCATGGAGAAAAGAGCGGAGGCGATGATATGCCCAATATGAACCCCTTTGGCTTTTCATAGCACAAAGGCTTATTTCTTGTAAATACACTCCACAAATAGACTCGGGTAAATATGTTTCCAATACACGATGACACAGAACGTGTGCATGGAAGGCCATATCTGAATTATGGTATGATCGCCATAAACGTTATAGTCTTTATCTGGGAGGCATCGGCCACTAGCTTCTTCGCAGATCCAAGTGCAACAGAAGATCTATTTATGACATATGGTGCAGTTCCAAGCAAGATAGTCAATGACTTTCCTAGCAGTGCACCTACAATCATTACATCCATGTTCATGCATGGAGGAATTGCCCATATCATCGGCAATATGGTATTTCTTTTCGTATTTGGCGACAACATTGAGGACAGGTATGGCAGGATAAAATACATCCTTATATATCTTGGATGGGGATCAGCGGCAGCCCTTGCTCACAGTTTTTACGCTGTTTCAACTGGGCAGGGAGAGATACCTGCAGTCGGTGCATCAGGTGCAATTTCCGGCGTCCTTGGCGCGTACCTTGTCATGTATCCAAGAGCCAATATCCTTACCATAATAGCGCTATTCTTCATCTACACAGTTCGTATACCTGTGCTGATCTACATACCCTTCTGGTTCATAATGCAGTTGATCTTTGCCATCATCGGCCAACTGGGACCTGCAGGTGAATCTTTAGGTGTTGCATATCTTGCTCACATCGGCG
>JBKPEN010000055.1:0-4858 GCA_046728425.1 Thermoproteota archaeon | reverse complement strand
CTGGCGTATTATGACGTCAAACAGCGCCGATACATCTGTCGTGTGTGCGGGGAAAAATCCAAGATATCATCTGTAGTGATTGCGTATGCGTTCAAGCTGCTGTTGCAGGAAATGATGAGCCTCAATGTCGCGCCGAGGCTACTTGTAAAGGAGAAGGTGTAGAGATAGAATGATGGAAGAATCTGCAAAAACTCTAGGTGGAATAAAGTTTAGTGTGTGGTCACCAACTGAAGTGCGTAAGTTCTCAGTAGCTGAGATTACTGCACCTGAAACATATGACGAAGATGGAATGCCCGTACAAGGCGGCTTAATGGACAACAGGTTGGGGACGTTAGAGCCTGGCCAAAAATGTGCCACTTGTGGAAACACTTCTGCGAAATGTCCTGGGCATTTTGGACACATCGAGCTAGCAGAGCCGGTGTTACACATTGCTTTTGTAGATGATATTCATAAGCTGCTCTTGATAACATGCCGATCATGCAACAGGATCAAGCTTAGTGTAGAAGAGCTCGCCCACTACAAGTCGATCCGCGACACAAAGGCGGCATATGCAGTAATTACACTTGAAAATATCAAAGACGATATTATTGAGCACGCCAAGAAGGTCAAGGCTTGCCCGCACTGCGGCAAAGAGCAGTATGACTTGATATTTACGAAACCGACGATATTTGTCGAGCGTACTGATGCTGGCGAAAATAGACTGCTTCCAATCACTATCCGAGAAAGGCTGAGCCATATACCTAACGATGACCTGACGCTGCTTGGTTATGATCCCAAGACAGCAAGACCAGAGTGGTTTGTACTACAAGTTCTGCCAGTACCACCGGTGACCGTCAGACCCTCTATTATTCTGGAGACAGGCATTAGGTCAGAAGATGACCTAACTCACAAACTTGTCGATATCATCAGAGTCAACCAGCGCCTCAAGGAAAGCAAAGAAGCAGGAACTCCTCCACTTATCGTGCAGGATTTAGTCGATCTACTACAGTATCATGTTACGACATATTTTGACAACGAAGTTTCTGGCATTCCACAGGCCCATCACAGGTCTGGCCGGCCACTTAAGACTCTTACCCAGAGGTTAAAGGGCAAGGAAGGAAGATTCAGAGGCTCACTTTCGGGCAAGCGTGTTGACTTTTCCAGCAGAACTGTGATTTCGCCTGATCCTAACCTTGCAATATCCGATGTCGGCGTGCCAGTAGATGTTGCAAAGAAGCTCACTATACCAGAAACAGTTTCACAATGGAACTTGGAGCGGCTCAAAGAGTTAGTAATGAACGGGCCTAATACATATCCTGGAGCAAACTATATCATTAGGCCGGATGGAGTCAAGATTAGACTAGATTATGTTACCGACAGGAAAGCAATAGCTGATTCACTTGCCCTTGGCTACATTGTAGAGCGCCATCTGGCAGACAGCGACATTGTCATTTTCAATAGGCAGCCTTCACTTCACAGAATGTCAATTATGGCCCATAGTGTTAAGGTGCTGCCCTATCGCACATTCAGGCTGCATCCTGCGGTCTGTCCGCCATACAATGCTGACTTTGACGGAGATGAGATGAACCTTCATGTGCCCCAGAGCGAAGAAGCAAGGGCTGAAGCAACGCTTCTTATGAAGGTGCAAGATCAATTGATCTCACCAAGGTATGGTGGCCCTATCATAGGTGGCATTAGAGACTTTATTACAGGTGCATTCATCCTTACTAGTGACAGCTCGGCTCTTACAAGAGACGAATTTGCAAATTTGGCTATGCTAGGTGGCTACCATGGAGCACTACCCGAGCCGCTGATAACCCCAGAAGACGGCCAAAAGAAGTATTCCGGCAGGCAGCTGTTCTCCCTCTTTCTGCCGAAGGACTTTAACTTTATCATTACCTCAAAATGGAATAAGGCTGCAAAGGGAGAAGGCAAAGATGTAGTCATAAAGAACGGTGAGCTTATAAGCGGTGTCATAGACAAGGCATCGATTGGTGCCGAAGAGCCGGACAGCGTACTTCACAGGATTGCCAAGGACTATGGCACAGACGCGGCAAGAAAGTTCCTTGACTCAATACTTACCATGCTAAAGACATACATCACCCATAGAGGATTTAGCTACGGATACTCTGATCTGTGGCTGCCGCCAGAGAGTAGACAAGGCATCACTGACATCATCCAAAGGACCTATGAAAAGGTCTATGAGTTGATACAGCAGTACAATGATGGTACACTCCCGCTAACAAGGGGCCTGTCTGGAGAAGAAGCGCTAGAGTTGTATGTTGTAAATGAACTATCCCGAGCCCGTGATCGCGCTGGCAGAACAGCCGACAGGGCATTCCCTAACGAGAACTCCGGCGTAATTATGGCATCTACGGGTGCAAGAGGCTCCACACTCAACATCGGCCAGATGACTGCAGCATTAGGACAGCAATCGATAAGAGGCAAGAGAATCCAGAAGGGCTATCACGACAGAGCGCTTTCACATTTTAAGCCAAATGAAACCAACCCTGACGCAAAGGGCTTTGTCAAGTCAAACTATCGCGATGGTCTGTCCCCACTTGAGTTCTTCTTCCATGCAATGGGTGGAAGGGAAGGCCTTGTAGACACTGCGGTGAGAACCCAGCAGTCTGGCTACATGCAGAGAAGATTGATCAATGCACTTGAGCACCTAAAGATTGAATATGATCATACGGTACGCGATCCCCATGGCAATATTGTGCAGTATCTATATGGTGAGGATGGCATTGACCCTGCTAAGAGCGATCATGGCGAGGCTGTTAACATCTCAAGGCTCATTGAATCTGAATCAATTGTTGATGAAGGACGCAAGGCTATCGAAGATGTCACGAAGGATATAATTTCAAAATATGCCGGGAGCCTCAATCCTAGAATGAAGACTAATCTGGAAAAAGCGCTCCTTGAAAACAGACTCAGCAAAGATGGTGTTGAAAAAGTAATGAAGAAGGTGCTTGATCTTATTGATAGGGCGCTTGCAGAGCCGGGGGAGGCGGTCGGTGTGGTGACAGCACAGTCTATAGGTGAGCCTGGAACCCAAATGACGCTCAGAACATTTCACTTTGCTGGCGTTAAAGAAAGAAACGTGACGCTTGGCCTTCCAAGGCTAATCGAGCTTGTAGATGCAAGAAAGAAGCCAGTAACGCCTACGATGGATATTTACCTTGACGAGAACCATAGGATATCGAGGGAGAAGGCCCTTGAAGTGGCAAGAGAAATACTCTTCACTCAGATAGGCGATCTTGTTAACAGGACCGAGACTGACTATAGCGGCATATTGACATTCCATCTCTCTGAAGCAAAGCTGGCAGAACGAGGATGTACTTTTGCAGATGTACAAGAAGTACTTGAGACCGCTAAGAAGAAGTACGGCATCAAGCCAAATGAAAACAAGCTATTACTCAAACTAACGGTTCCAGATGAGCCTGATGCGCAGACGCTACTCACACTTAAGAGCAAGTTACTCAACACGCGTGTAAAGGGTGTATCCGATATTGAGCGTGTAACAATAGTAAAGCAGGATGAAGAGTGGGTCATACAGACTGCTGGATCTAACCTTGCAAAGGTGATGGCAGTAGATGGTGTGGATACTACCAGAACCACCACAAACAATGTTTACGAGATCTGGCAGATGCTTGGCATTGAAGCCGCAAGAACTGCTCTTGTCAAAGAGATCACAAACACGCTTGAAGAGCAGGGGCTAGAGGTAGATACACGACACATCATGCTTGTGGCTGACCTTATGACATCAAAGGGGTACCTGCAGCAGATAGGCAGACATGGCATTGCCGGAACTAAGACGTCAGTTCTTGCAAGGGCTGCATTTGAAATTACAGTGCCAACAATAGCCAAAGCATCACTTGAAGGACAGGTTGAAACATTGAGAGGAGTGACAGAAAACGTTATAGTGGGTGCTACTGTACCTGTGGGCACTGGAATGGTAGACCTGTATATGAAGGTGAAGGACAATGAGAACACTGGAAAAAGTGATTAAGAATGCAATAGTCGCCGACAAGTACAAGAGTGGCATCAAGGAAGTATTGCAGTCAGTTAAAGGCTCCAAACTGATAATCATCAGCAAATCCATTGACCCTAAATCCAGAAAAAAGCTAGAAGATCAGGCCAAGTCTACCAATGTCACAATCTATGAGTATTCTGGAACTTCTGTGCAGCTCGGCAAGCTCTGTAGTAAGCCTTATCGAATCACTACCATAGCAATCAAAAGCGCGACAGCAGACGAAATAAGCTCCATAGTATCAGAAAAAAAGGACAAGTAATACAAAAAACAAAAAAGGCACACATATGAGACATAAATTGAGTTGTGAGAATGATTTGTTATTGCTACTGTCTTCATCATCTTTTCCACCATACCTCCAGATAGGGACGCTAGAAAAATGACTGAGATTAAGCTTACTTCAGATGAGTTGCGCCTCATATCTCTCTTCCAGAGCATTACAAGCGCAACAGCAAGAGACTGTATTGTAGACGACAAAATGGACCGAGTTATTTTCGTTGTAAATAAAGGTCAGATGGGGCTTGCCATTGGCAAAGGTGGCTCTACGATCAAGCAGCTGCAAAACATGGTCGCAAGAAAGATAGAACTTGTCGAATTTTCTGATGAGCCTGCGGAGTTCATCCGTAATATGCTTAATGCTGATATGATAAATGATGTTCGGATATCTGAAAGAGGTGATGGGACAAAACAGGCAGTTGTGACAGTTGATCCTAGGAAGAAAGGAGCCGTAGTAGGAAGGGAAGGTAGAAATGCAGAGAAAGCAAGGCTTCTTGCGAAGCGATACTTCCAAATATCCAATGTGTTAATAGTTGGCCCTGAGCAGGGAAATAATAATAGGGTGAATAT
>JBKPEN010000266.1:0-9218 GCA_046728425.1 Thermoproteota archaeon | reverse complement strand
CTTCTCACCCTTTGTAGTATTGCCTGACATGCTTTTCTTTGATCTTGGTCAACTCGCCTTCGGGCAGACCTGAGAGTACATCCCATGCTCTAGTGAGCGTTTCTTCAAGTGTCCTGTTCTCGTCAGGTGCCTGCTTTAGGAAGTGTTGCTCAAATCTATCGCCAGCATCTAGGTACTTCAAGTCTACGCCTGTAAGACCTGCTCTGCCTACAATCTCTGCAAGTGCCCTGACCTCCTGCGCCCTTGAATAAGCATCATAAAGCTGGTTGCCAACTTCCATGTGATCTGACCTGGTTTTTCCTTCGCCTACTCCATCCTTCATAAGCCTTGAAAGTGACATGAGCACGTTTACTGGCGGGTAAATGCCCTTTCTGAACAGATCACGCCCAAGCACAATTTGGCCCTCAGTGATATATCCTGTCAGGTCTGGGATTGGATGCGTAATGTCGTCAGCTGGCATAGACAGGATCGGCACCTGTGTTACACTGCCATTCTTGCCCTTGATCCTCCCTGCGCGCTCGTAGTTGTTTGCAAGGTCTGTATAGAGATAGCCGGGATAACCCTTTCTGCCGGGGACTTCTTCCCTTGCCGCACTGATTTCTCGAAGCGCTTCTGCATAGTTAGTCATGTCAGTTAGTATCGCTAACACATGCATACCGAGGTCAAATGCAAGGTATTCTGCCACCGTCAGCGCCACCCTTGGAGTGATGATTCTTTCAATTGCAGGGTCATCTGCTAAGTTGAGGAATAGCACAGAGCGCCTCAATGCGCCTGACTCTTCAAGACTACGCTTGAAATATTGTGCTTCAGAGTACTGCACTCCAATAGCTGCAAAAACTACGGCAAAGTCTTCTTTTGTGCCAACGACTGACGCCTGACGCGCAATTTGCGCCGCTAGAATGTTGTGTGCCATGCCAGAGCCTGAAAATATTGGAAGCTTTTGTCCTCTTACAAGCGTAAGCATACCGTCAATGACTGATACGCCTGTCTGGATAAATGATGTGGGATACTCCCTTCTTTCTGGGTTCATAGGTTCGCCGTTGACATCGAGGAACCTGTCTGCAATTGGATCAGGGAGGCCGTCGTTTGGCTTTCCAAGGCCATCAAAGACTCTCCCCAGTAGCTCCTGTGAAACCGGCATTTCCATAGTTTTGCCAATAAATTTCGCTTTTGTGCCTGTAATTGTAAGACCTGTAGTTCCCTCAAACACCTGAACTATAGCCTTACCAAAGCCCACTTCAAGCACTCTTCCGAGCCTATGCTCGCCATCTACCGTCTCGATTTCAACCAGCTCATCAAATGACACCTTGGTGACGCCATCAATTATCATCAGCGGACCCTTGAGCTCGGCTACCTTTGTGTATTCTATTCCATAAGACGTAGCCGTCATCTCAGGCAACTACCTCCGCCTCTTTCTTCTCCGTCATTGGTGTTGCACCCTCTCCTCCGGCTGTGCCTGCGGCCTTGTGAAATTGTTCGTTTATCTGTCTGTCTAGCTCGTCAAATTTGTTAAGCTGATCCTCTGGTATTTCAAATTTTGATTTCAGCAAAGCCGGGATTATCGGCATCGCCCTAATATCTGCAAGCGGGATGCCTGCCTTCAGTGCCTTTTGAGCTTCTTTGTAGAACTTTACCATCAATCCCACCATCTTGACTTGCTTTTGAGGGCTGCAGTAGGTGTCTACCTTGTCGAAAGAGTTCTGCTGCAATATGCCGATCTTGACCATGCGCGCGACTTCAAGTACTAGTTTTTCTTCATCTGGTAGTGCCTCGGGGCCAAGCAGCCTGACGATTTCCTTAAGAGTGTCTTCTCTCTGGAGTACATGGTACGACTCTGCCCTGAGATCGTACCATTCGCCTGTCACATTCTCCCTCCACCACTTGCTTACGTCCTCAAGATAGCCTGAGTATGACTGCATCCAGTTGATCGATGGGTAGTGCCTTGAATACGCAAGCCTTGTATCAAGCGCCCAAAAGGTCTTGATGAACCTGATGGTATGCGTAGTCACTGGCTCGGTAAAATCTGCACCTGATGGCGAAACTGCGCCTACCAGAGTGACAGACCCAGCTCTCTCTGGGGAGCCAAGCGCCCTTACCCTGCCTGCTCTTTCGTAAAATTCTGCAAGCCTTGAAGCCAGGTACGACGGGTAGCCTTCCTCTGCAGGCATCTCTTCAAGACGTCCTGACATCTCGCGGAGTGCCTCAGCCCATCGACTCGTTGAGTCAGCTACAAGCACAACATCGTACCCCATGTCGCGGTAGTATTCTGCAATTGTCACGCCTGTATAGATCGATGCTTCCCTTGCAGCCACAGGCATATTGCTTGTGTTTGCTACAAGCACAGTCCTCTCCATTAGAGGCCGGCCAGATCGCGGGTCAATAAGATGGGGAAACTCGACAAGCACTTCCGTCATTTCATTGCCGCGTTCGCCGCAGCCAATATATACGACTACCTTAGAATCTGCCCATTTAGCGATTTGGTGCAACGTTACAGTCTTGCCTGTGCCAAAGCCACCTGGAATTGCGCCGGTTCCGCCCTTTGCAATAGGGAAGTAGGTGTCAATGACTCGCTGACCTGTCACGAGTGGGACTGTTGGGTCGTAGCGCACAGCATACGGCCTTGGCTTTCTTACTGGCCACTTGTGATACATTTTTAGCTGAACTTTTTCACCGCCAGCTTTTTCAGTGGTTGCAATTATCTGCTCAATATCATAATCGCCCTCGCTTGCAATATCGGTTATCTTGCCACCTGGATGATTTGGTGGAACTAAGATGTGATGAGTCAAAAGAGGTGTCTCTTCTACTGTCCCTAGAATTGATCCAGAGCCTACTTGATCGTCTTTTTTCACGCTGGGCTTGAACCTGTATTTCTTTTTCATGTCGACTGGGCTTGTCATCACGCCTCTGCCAATATAGGCACCACCCGATTTTGCTGCAATCTCGTCCAAGGGACGTTGAATGCCATCGTAGATCTTGCCAATGATTCCAGGGCCAAGTAGCACTGAAAGCGGTTGGCCAGTGCCCGTGACAGGCTCTCCTGGCTTTAAGCCAGATGTTGACTCATATACCTGAATAAATGCGATGTCGCCAGTTAATCTGATTACTTCGCCGATGAGCTTCGACTCGCCCACTTCAACAGTTTCGTACATTTTTGCCGAAGACATACCATCTGCCCTAACTGCTGGTCCACTAACCCAAACAATCCTCCCTTTTGCTACCAATCTTTATTCCACTCCTCTTAGCATCTGGACAATGTTTTTCCTTATTAAAGGTTTGAGTCGTTCAATACGGGAATCAAGAGTATTGTCGTATGACATCGTGCCATCTGCTGATTTTATTCTAATACCTCCAAGTACGTCAATATGCTGGTCTGACACCGTTGCCTGCTGCTGCAGCTTGCCGCTGGTCTGCAATTCTGACACCATGTTCCTTACAAGCTCCACATCATTTTTATTGCATTCTATGATAACTGCATTCGATTCTCCAACAGCTGACATGCTTTCTTCGATCATCTGCTTTAACAACTGCTTGTATCTATCCGGGCTACCTAAGGCCTGCAGCTTTTTCTTTGCCTCTTCAAAGGCTTTATTTACAGCATTTTCAATTGTCAGAAGCTCTTGGTTTCGGGCTCCAAGCCTTGCCGATCCAATAATCTGGCGCTTAAGGTTCTCGGCCTGCTTTTTTGCAGCCTCGATTATCCTTGTACGCTCAGCCTCCAGCTTGCCACGGGAAGATTCAAGGTTGTCAAGCGACTCCTGGTAAGCAGAATCTATCTGAGAAATCAGTTCAGCTTCCTTTTGATCTAAAACCTTGCCAATCATCTGTTCTAAAGCAGAATTTGAGCTCATCTGATCGTGTTCGACCTTTTCACGGAATTTTAACCTTTTGACGCAGAATTATCTCTCTCTATAGCATTAAGCGGTAGTCGTGGTACAGTCTATGCCAACAAGCTTAGCATCTATATTTTGGACAAGATCTCTTATGCGCTTGATATGGCCTCCTTCCCAGTATATCTTGCCGCAGGAAATACATTGAAAAAATTGGTTATGGCATGCTATAACCTTGTCCGGCACAATGACACCATCGTTATTATTACAATTATTATTATTATCATCATCATCATTTTTGACCTGATCCGATGTCCTTTGCTTCAGGTGTCCATTACATACCGAACATCGTGAACCAATACCGTTCATACCGACAGACGTTATTCCATTCTTCATAAGAATATGTACTAAGGCTTCAAACTCGCTTGCGCCACTCCTCACTAGGACTCCGCGAGCGCCGACCTTAACTATTCGTCTGAATAGCTCCTTGTCCGCAGTTAAGATCACTCGGTCCTGCTCTATGCCTATCTTTAAGATTTCGTCATCATGAACCTGCGCCCTATATACTGTATCAAATCCAAAAATGCGGAGCTTGCGAGCGATGTTTCCCAGCATCGCATCGGCAACAAAAGCTACATTATGCGCCTCCAGCACTGGACGATTCCCCCCTGCACACTTCACAAATAAATGTGCCCTCATCATACTGCAAGAGGTCTGACCACTCCCCACACTGATCGCAAAATCCAGATACGTTGCTGGCAGAGCGAGCTATGCCAAGTTCACCTCTTATGATGGTAGCTTTTTCAGATACTATCTCTACAAGATCAGGAGTTACTGCAATGACGTCTGAAGAGGAAATGATACCAACAAGTCTATTCTTGTAGACCACACCAAGACGCTTGATGTTGTGTTTGCGTAGTAAGCGAGCGGCCTCTGTAATACTCTCCTCACTTTCTATCGTATAGAGCTCCTTCATTACGTCCTTTGCCTTTATCTGGCTTGGCTTGGTGTCGTTGACCATGGCCTTAGAAACAATATCCCAATCAGTGACGATGCCCACTGGCTTGTCCTTCTCTGTAATGATTATGCTTCCAATGTTTTCGTCTTTCATCTTTTTTGCAATATCGTGGACGGTGTCATTGGGAGAGGCAGAAACAACCGGGCTGTTCATGATGTCCCTCACAAGCACTCTTGTAGTCATATGTGCATCGGTATGTTCTCTGACGGGCTTTTTTACCACGAAAAATATTCGGAATTCTGGCTTTAATTACTTATCTGATTTTCGTGGGAGAAAAGTCGTCACATCTATATATATATAGATATTGGTCGTAGTCTATCGTTATTCTTTGTTTCATTCTATGCGAATTGCTTTATTGTTGAAAAATTCTCGATCCTTTGACATCCTGTGGGATCTCACTATATGGTAGTCTTCTTACTCTCTCTCCACTCTTGATGTTCTGATTTAACTATTATTTGTCGCCTGATTCTGCAGCAACTGACGGTGATGAGGGTGATAATGATGGTGCCTCTTGCAGCTGCTGTTGACCCCTCGCGGTAAAAGACAATCGGGATTGCCCTGTTGGCAATGCTCTCACAAATTCGTCAAGGCTTATGTGCTTTATTGATTCTGCAATCTTGATATTCTCGTCAGCTATTTTTACAAATTCTGACTTGACCTTCTTTGCGGCGTTCATTGGATCCATGCCGCCCTGCAGTAGTACTGCATAAAAGATCGAATGTTTCCTTATCGCTTCCTCCGGCCCACAGAGAACTGCTTCTCTATTATTTAATTGCATGATGCCTATTGCAAGCCTTAACTCTACTCCTTTGAGGTAATTTCGTTTGCCCTCTATTACAAACGAGCCCTTTGGTAAGAACTGCCCTGTTGGAGCTCCCTTTTTTACCTGCTCTGGCATGACCCAATATGCGTCGGCGCTAGAGAGTCCATCCTTCCAGGCCCTACTAAATGAGATGGTAGCCTGTGCAACCTGATACAAGGACGAACTAACTGTGCCTTCTTGGGTTGCTGAAAAAGTTGCAGCATTTTTTATAATAAAGAATGGTGAGCCGTGAACTTCAGCATGAAAAACAATATCGTGCTCTGTCAAATGCTTACGTATTAATGCAGAATTGGATGATGCATCACGGCCGCCAATTACCAAGAGGCCGTCAGTAGTGATGAACCATCGGTAGCGCTCGTACCATTCCTTGGAGATGTGCTCTTTCACAATAACTTTTTTGTGTATGGCCGCAGTCTCGCTCCTTAACTTTTCAATCTGCGCGAGAATCTTGGCACGTGCTTCTTCTATTGACGCATTGCCCCGCTCCATTTCTTTTGCTCTTGCGAAAAGCGTTGAGCTTGCTTTGGCAAGACTTGGGTGCATCTTCACCTGCTCCCCTGCTATCTGAATGTATTTGACGCCTTTTTCTGTAATTAATGATGCAGAGTGATTTGCAAGCACGTCAGAGATTTCATCACTCTCCCGGTAGGAGACCGACATTAATTCGCCGGCCAGCCTGCGTATAGCAGCCGCTTTTTGGAGTACAGTTTCTTTGGCCTTATTCTGCTCTTCTAGGTCATGCTCAAGTACTGCAATCTGCTTGTTTAGCTCAACTGTTCTACTGCTGCGTCCTATTTCCATGATTTCGCTACTCAGCACTTCATCAACAGCATCCATATACGATGCAACTTTTTTGATGTTGTTCTCCTTGATCATCTTTGCAGCAATCGCTGCTTCTTGAGTTATTATTGGCAGTGCTTCTTGAGGCTTGTTATCTAGCATGATTACGATCGGCTCGTGATTCTTGCTCCCGGTGCTGATCTCATTTACGATATCCTTGACAGTATCGTAAATCTTGCTTACTTCGTGATCAGATAATTGTGCAGCATGCTTGTCGACTTGGATACCTGCGCGATTGATAACTTCTTCGGCAAATTTCTTTGGCATAGAGATATTCCTTCCGATCCACCTTAGCACATCAAGGTCCTTCGCTTCATCCCTCAGATATAGCATCTGATCAAGTGTAATATCGAAGACATCGACGCCTCTTGCCGGTGGATAAACGTAGCGCAGGCCGACGTTGAGAGTTCTATGCCTTACCTGTATTGGATTGAGGATTGCAATTATCTGCATATTTTCGTTGCAAATTATGATGTTGCCATGACCAAAGAACTCCCCAACTACGATTCTTACCTTTCCATCTGGATGTCTAAATTTAAGTGAGACGATGCGCTCACTTCCTACCTGCTCTATTAATTCCAGCTTGGCGCGCTCAAGCTCTTTCTGAGTAATGTTCTCAAGGCTGTTGTTCTCTTCCATAGGTTTGAACTTTAGCCTTGTGATCCAAATACCTCTTGTTGAGAGGACTAACATGATATCTTCTTGCATGGGATGATGAAGCCTGAGAAAGAGAGAGCTCTTTGTTATGGTATTGATACTGCTTACATAATATCCTGAGGTCCCACTAATTACTCTGCTTCTAATCTCATTGACTAGATATCGTAACTCGATGCTGGATAGCTCCATAACGAAAGATCCTAACAGCGTGCCACAAATATTAAACAACTGAAAATAGTACAGAGAAATCCACGTGTAACTGTGGCTAATAGTGATTTACTTGTTTTTTCTATCTTGTGGAGAGCAAAAATTTTATGATTGTGTATATCATGACAACACGACGACCGCAAGGCATTTTACTGGCTCCAATTTAACCAGAAAACGCGATATTGGACATATTTCAAAGGCTCTACTACATGCGTGCTCTGGTGGGTGTGGCAGCAGGCATCGTCGCTGGAATTGTCATACAAGTTGACTTTGATCAATACACGTCAATAGGCACTGCTATACTCATTGGAATGGTATTCTACTTTGTATCGCTTGGAATTGGCAGGCGAATAGCCAAAAATGTGCCAAGGGACAAGCGCAAAAAAGTTGCAACAGAGGGCATTATGCCATTCATATTTCTGCTACTAATATTCATGATACTGGTCTATACTGCGCTCCACCAGTCCTCCATTGTAAGTTAAATACTCCCAGCGTTTATCAGTCACACCAAGTTGCTAGCATGGGATTACAGTACTCCAGGCATTCCTGATGAGCTTTTCGAAAGGACAGAGGAAGTGCCTATGACAAAGGAAGATATTCGTGCGATAGCGATAAGCAAGCTACGTCTCAAGGAGGGCCACTCAGCAATAGATGTTGGGTGCGGTAGCGGAAGCATCACGGTAGAATTATGCCTGCAAACAAAGGGCAAAGTATATGCCATTGACTTTGATAAAAAAGCAGTCGAGCTGACGAAAAAGAACCTGCAGAAATTCGGAGTTAAGGCCGAAGAAGTCATACTGGGCAAGGCTCAGGATATCTTGCCAAAGCTATTGGAGGTCAATGCAGTAATGGTGGGCGGTACCTGGGGCGACACAAGACAGGTGATTGAACTTGCAGTAGGCAGACTGAAAAGAGGAGGCAGGATTGTCATTGATACTATAGTTATTGAGACTTTGTATCAGGCGCTTACAGCAGTAAATGAGCTAGACCTGAAGGAAATAGACATTACCCAGGTTACAATATCCAAAGCGCGCAAGGTCACAACGGGCACGATGATGCTTGCAAGAAACCCTGTGATGATAATATCAGCAACTAAAGTTTAATCGCAAGTCTGTTCTTTCAGAGATTCTTTGACTGCTTCAGTTAACCAAGCCTCCTTATATTGGTGCTGGTAGTGGTTACTGTTGATGTAATTGCCCATTGTCAGCTTGTAATTCTTCTACTGATCCTTGAATATGGATGGTTACAGTTTCAGATCTCGAGACATCTGTGTACCTGATTTGTTGATTTACTGTTACCAAGCTCTATTAAGACATGATTTGTGATCTGTTTTTTAGAAGTATACTATTAGACAGGACAAGTGACAGATGTTATTACTATTCCTACTACAAACAATAGCCGACCTGCAATCAAGACTAGTTTTCAGACTAGATTTCCTACTTGCACTTTATTCTTTTGCCTCTCGTGTTTTGTTTGATGCCACCTTATACTGAATCCTGCTCCTTTTGCAATAGCCCAACCAACGTAATCATCTACAGGTTAGTAATTGCACTATATCCCTACAGATCTCGTTGAGTATATTGAAAAGCCTAAAATCAGAAATGTAGACAGCGATGCAACAGCATAAGAATCAAAAGCCTTTACAGCAGCATAATATAACTATAATTGGTTCATCAAAAAATTCTGCTTCTGGTTTTAAGTTGATTGTATACTAAAAATAAAGGGTATAATCGAACTAATGTGATGTTCAGTTTGATCATACAAGGTAATCTTCCTAGGGGATCTATAGAGTCTGATAAATACAAATATTATCTTCCTTTTCACTGTCTAGGGTATGTCTAAAAAG
>JBKPEN010000127.1:0-4040 GCA_046728425.1 Thermoproteota archaeon | reverse complement strand
GGCTCAAGCGTCTCTTTTATGGAGACTACATCTTAAACTCGGACAAAGAGCTCGATCTAATGAGAACCAATCAATGGTCCAACCGTTGCCCTACATGGTTTGTCGAATCATACGATGCCTATGGTGATCGTAAGCCTACGTGCGTTTTTGGGAAAGCAACCTCCTTCATGTGCGAGAATTGTGGCTGTAACATCTACCCGTCGATATTGACTATCCTTGAATCTCGAAAAAAGGATGCTTTAATCAGTAAACTTGCCTTAAGCATTAGATAGGCAATACCAAAAATTGCTGACCTGTCAGCGACTATCAAAGGCGCACATTTATCAAACTATGAAACTATAACGATAAGACGAGGTAGATGAGCAATCCCTGAAATGCGAGATGTGACCAACTGGGTCAAACCATCTTGGACTTGCATGCCTGCATATTATCATAATTTACAAAGTGGTTTTTGTATCAGTAGCACGCAGTACTCACAATGAAGCGACTGCAAATAAGGTCAAGTCCGTTTTTGACTCCCAATCGCAATCTATAATTTACATGATAGCGTCAGGCCGCATTGGCAGTGTAAAAATCATGTCGAAGAACGAACACCAGAAAGGGATGCTTAATCAAAAGAAAATAGGTTATAATTTCTTCGGCTTTTACTGCTTTAGCTAGTGTGTTATTATTAGTGTGCTGACTGAATATTTTTTTCTTTTCGCTTCATCATCTCTAATATTAAGATCAAGGCCTTAATCGAGTTGTAACTACAACTTTGTGATATGGACTTATCGAGCAAGCTCCTTTCTCTTCTCGTAAACAGGAAAAGCATAGATAGTAATCGGACTTGTATGTAGCGCTGCTGCCATCGTAAACCTGCCTTGACGGATTCAAAAGCTCCTGAGCTGTCATGATGCAGTTATGCTGGCATCCTTCGAACATGACTTTGTATTTAGTGGGTTCTTGTTCTTCGCTAGTCATCTTCTAGTCCTTCGCTCATCTACTATCTATTAGAAGTTATATCATTTAAGGGTTCCTATCTTTGACATTTCTATTAAAATTCTCTTTAATTAGATAATTTTTAAGCCTATTACGAATACTTACTAAAAATTATTTAGTGCCATGACTGGAAGAAGAGTAACCCTACTCCTAAAACAAACTATGGCGAAAGAAAAAAGCTAGAAATGATGCCCGGTTTGAAAGGGTTAACGAACGATCCGATAACACGTACATCCAATATCCTTTCTGTATCCATTATGCGATTTTTTATTAGAACTTTTTGTTTGCCTTCACAATCTGCCCGAAGCTAGTGCTTCTACCGCATATTGAATTGAAATCTTGGGTCTAACTTGCTTCTATATTCTACTGGTATTAGTGTAATTATGAGTATATGGCTAGCTTTTGGCCGAAGTATATTGTGGCAGTGATATCCTATATGGGATGAGAAATGGTAGAACTTCGAACATAAGAGGGAAATCTCCCAACATATTAGGTAGAATGTAAGTTTTTTGAAAATTTCTCCAAAGGAACACATAGATATGTAAAAATATTCCCGAGACTATATTCGGATATGAAGCGGTATGATAATTCTCAGGTCTTCGCAAGACCTATCATAGAAGGAGCAAAGTATGGCGCAATTGCAGGCCTTATTGCTACTTGGTCTATCTCTACTGCTATAGCTGCTTCAGAGTTAGAACTAGGCTTACCGATTAGTACGTTTTATGCCGTTATGGGAATTAGTCTAGGCTCAATTGATTTTGTCACTGCTGCTTATCTAGGATTTGGATTGCATCTTCTTACAGGAACTATTCTTGGAGCTATCTGCGGTGCAATTGCTGTAAGGGTTGAGTCTCAAAAAAATATAACGAATATGTTTAGTCCATACAAGTCTATCCTAATGGGAATAGTTACAGGCATTGTAGTTTGGCTGGTCCTATTTTTGCCAGTAACTACGTTAATTATTCAACCTTCAATTGGCAGAATTGCGGACACCCTATCGTTAGTGCAGAATAACAACAACAACATCTCCTCATTCTCCTCGTTTGACATGGGCAATCTTGGTCAATTATCTAGAGGCATTGCTATAAGTGCGGTAGTATTTCATGTAGTGTGGGGAGCGATATTCGGATTCATAATTAGCTCGCTTTTAAGGATCAAGGTTTATAATAAAAATAGAAGGCATCGATAAAAATCGTTATAATACATCTCGCTATCAAGAAGTATATTATTATGCTAGACTATATAACTCATCGAGTCTCAATTTTGAAGGTTTTTCTCTCGAAACCCTCTGCGCCCGCTCCTACTAAAGAAGCCAAAAATGCCCTTACGAAATAAGGAGCATTAGATGGTAATATTGTTATTACCATTACCATCATAGCAACAATAAAAACAACATCAAGAGAAGGTGACATTATGAGAGTATTTTCTCTCTTTTTCTCTCTTTCTCATTATAACCCTCCAATCTTATCCAACAACTGGTATACAAGAAATGATTCAGGTTTAAAGATAGTACATGGGGATTCTTATATTATAATAAAAAACAAAATAAACAAACAGAGCAGGAATCTACAGGGCATAAAAGTAATGATCTCCTGTTATTTCAGTGATGAATTTTAACTTTAGACAAAAACATACTACTACTACGATAAGTACAAATGCAAAAACGAATCTTCTTTCTAATCAAGCGTTACCTTCGTTGGCATCCGTATCGAAGAGATCAAGAGGAAGAAAAGTAGGAAAAAGAAGAACATCGGCATTTACAATATTTGTGACAGCATCCTTGATAGCAATGCTTCTGCTCGCATTGCCCTCATTTCCCCATCTTCCGCCGGCACATGCACAAGGAGCACCGCTGAACCCTGCAACAATGCAGATAATCAATCGAATAGCAGCACAGGTGACAACGGTTCATGGAGGAGATAGCGCACAGATAAGTCAACTACTCCAGCAAATAGCTCTCCAGATTTCAGAAGATTCAAACCCTGGAAGGGCAATACAAGCTATAGGCGAGATTTTCGCTCAGCTGACAACAGATCCTCAAGCTCCTGTTTCCCAAGCATTATCTCAGTTGGCACAACAGCAAGCATCAGGTCAGGATGTTGAACAAGCCATTGTACAAGTAGGTAGGCAGGTCGCGCAGAGAGTTGATGTATCTCAAGCAATAGTCCAGGCTGCTCAGCAATTGACTCCAGCTCAAGGGGGAGCATTGCCCCCGGAAGTGCGCCAAGAAATAAGCCAAATAGCCACACAAGTAGCCCAAGGAACCAATACAGACCAAGGCCAGGTTGATCAGGTACTGCAGCAGATAGCTACTCAAACAGCTGAACAAGGAGGAAATGCTGACCAGGCTGTTACTCAAGTCGGTCAGCAGGTTGCTCAGAATCCTCAAGGTCCATTATCACAATCAATAGCCCAGATTGCAAAGCAGCAAGCATCAGGTCAGAACGTTGAACAACATATAACGCAGATAGGCCAGCAAGTTGCAAGGGGTGCTCTTGCAACCCAAGTGATAGTTCAAGTTGCCATCCAGATGGCTGTCAGTCAGAACGCTAATCAACAGATCACTCAAGTAGCTCAGCAGGTTGCTAATGGCACAGGAACAGAAGAAGGCCAAGTAACACAGGTTATGCAGCAACTGGCAATACAAGTAGCAAACCAAGGTGGAGACGCTAATCAAGCCATAACCCAAATAGCACAGCAGGTTGCTCAGAATCCTCAAGGTCCATTATCACAATCAATAGCCCAGATTGCAAAGCAACAGGCTGCTGGGCCAAGTACTACAAATCAAGCCATAACCCAAATAGCACAGCAGCAGGCCGGCGCGAATGGGGCAGTGCCGATAATTCAAGTGATAGTTCAAGTTGCCATCCAGATGGCTGTTAATGCTAACATCAATCAGCAAATAACACAGATAGCTCAGCAGGTGGCACAGCAAACAGGCTCTAATCCACAAGCAGTAGAGCAAGTGCTGCAGCAGCTAGCGATACAAATAGCTGGTGAAGGAGGGAATGCTAACCAAGCTATCACACAAATTGGTCAACAGACAGCAGCCGGACAAG
>JBKPEN010000061.1:0-3394 GCA_046728425.1 Thermoproteota archaeon | reverse complement strand
TTGATGGCCGGATCATAGGATGATCAACTGGCTCTTTTACGAGCTCTCCGAAAAGATATATCTTTAAATTTCTGCCTCTGAGGCTTTCAATATATTCTGCCCCGTTCTTAATCGGCATATAAGATATATAGGACTCGAATGTTTATTATACTTTCTCAAGTGCAATATGGTAAAGAAATAGCATCATTTGTTGTAATTTTTACACATATCTGAGGCTAGCTAGTTTGTGCCTGAAACCTTATTCATCAATCAGCTAATCTCGTGGCAGCTCGTTCGCACCTTTTCGCAGGAGCAAGAAATCCTTGTCAGCGTCATCTTTACATATTCTTCCTAAGAATAATACCTTCTTGGACCGGCCTACAGCTAGAATTGCCCCATTGAGCAAGTACCTGAAAGCTTTTCTCACTCTTCAAATGACTTCTTGACCTAGGCCTTAGTTTTCTGGGTTTCAATTTAATGAAATTACTATAAGATTAGTATTCATCTCTAGATCTTTCAACCAGTGCCTTCAACATCCCGCTAAATTTTGTTTCTGCTGCTGATACTTTTATGACAAAGATGGCATCTTCAATTTTAACGCCTCTTATCCATATCTACTATTCTACTCAAAGTGTCGCTCAATCAACATTGAATATACGTAATACAATACATAAGATTATTGGATATAGGTCTGGTTGGTCCTGTCAAAGTTCCTGACAACTTGAAAATCCCTACCAAACTGTGACTGCATCAATGACCTTAACTCAGGGTATATAGCGGATGGACCATTCTTTGCCATCTTGGTTGCAGCATGATCATTACCTAACATCCACTTACATAACTCAAAAGTCATCTGGCGCACGGTGTTCTCATCTACAATTCCAAGGCTGTGGAAGTATTCATGGGCCAGCACCATGAATATGTAAGAGTTGTACTCTTCAGTTGATTTGACTATCTTTTTCAATGTAGTCAAGAGATAAGTATTGACCACTATTGCATTTGAGCCTAGCATATGGTAGGCGCCAAGGCTGCTTGGCATCATTTGCAATATCAGGCTTAGTCCTGCTCTATGTAGCTTGAACTTTTGCAGTACTACTGCCTTCACTAATTCAAAGGTCTCATCAAAGTCCTTCAGGCTTGCAATCTTCTCTACAAACTGCATCTGCTGTTCTGTAAGCATTATTATTTAATGTGCATTAGAGCTGTATAAAGTATAGTGGTAGTGACTTCGCAATCTTTTTACAACCAGAATATGGCCTTACTGATGTGGTCGCAAAAGCCAAGCAAGTCAACCTGCGCGAGATAATAGTCAACTATCCGGATTTTCCCAAGCAAGGGATACTGTTCCGCGACATAAATCCTGTTTTCAAAAGAAATGATGCCTTGAACTATATCGCCGATGAGTTCTACCGTATTTATAGTAAGGCAAAAGTAGATATGGTTGCTGGCATCGAATCAAGGGGCTTTATCATAGCTACAGCACTTGCCCTCAGATTCGGCAAGGGTATTGTAATGATTCGCAAGGCAGGCAAGCTGCCAGGCAGAACTGTTAAGAAATCATATAATATTGAATACGGCAGCGCGATAATGGAGCTTCAGCAAGATGCGATAGACAAAGGCAACAACATACTGGTCGCTGACGACCTAATAGCAACAGGTGGGACTGCGATAGCCGCTGCGCAAATGATCAAAGAGCTTGGGGGCAAAGTGGCTGGCTTTGCGTTCATAATTGAACTTTCAGACTTGAAGGGTGCGTACAGGCTGCGCAAGATGGGCTATAGTGTCGAGTCATTGGTGACTTTTCATGAAGAATAGCGCAGATATTGGCATAATTGGGGGTACTGGCATCTATGATCCAGAACTTTTTAGTGCAAAACATGAGATCAAGGTGCATACGCCTTATGGTGAAGCTTCCGATCTTGTTATAATAGGCGAATATTCAGGAGTGAAAGCAGCATTTGTACCGCGTCATGGACGAGGCCACAGGATACCCCCTCACATGATAAACAATAGAGCAAATATATGGGCTTTACAGCAGCTTGGGGTCAAACGCATTATTGCCCCATCTGCTGTTGGAAGCCTTAAAGAGGCTTTCAAGCCTGGCGACATTTCAATTCCTGATCAATTTATTGACTTTACAAAAAACCGCCGCCACTACACATTCTACGATGGAGGGCAAGTATGCCATGTTTCTTTAGCTGATCCATTTTGCCCAGAGCTACGCGACATTGCGATCGATAAAATAAAGAAACTAAAGTATTCACTGCACAACGAGGGGACATACATCTGCATTGAAGGACCCCGCTTTTCAACCAGAGCGGAATCAAGGTTCTTCCGTGACGTGATTAAGGCAGATATTATTGGCATGACGCTTGTACCAGAGGTTAACCTTGCAAGAGAAGCCGAAATTTGCTACTTATCTATAGCCACCATCACTGACTATGATGTTTGGGCAAATCACCCGGTGACCTCTGCCGAGATAATTGAGACGCTTGCCAAGAATGTAGAAAAAACAAAGAAATTGATTGCAGAGTTGGTGGCCACAATTCCTGCGGAAAGAAATAAATGTACATGCAGCAAGACACTTGAAGGTGCTCTAGTCTGACGGCCGGAGCTTTGATCCTTCCTGTAAAATAATATCACCTTCAATCAACTTGCGCTGAATTGATATTTGTAGCTGCTCTGGGTCAATCCCCATTTTCGCTATTTTGTCCAAAGTAGTCTGGGATATCTTGATACTTGCATTGTGACCTCCAATACGACCAAATGCTATTGCAGTAAAGCGGAATTCCTGACCCTTGACGACAAAATATCCAGAGAGCTTACTTGCTATTTCGCTCCCGCTAGCACTTTTTACAAAGACGGTAACCGGAATATCATCATCGCGGATCATTTTTTGACACATCCGTCACTTCCATGTTACGGTTCACATGCTCTTCGACCAAAAAGCTCCACCACTGGGGGTCAACAATTTTAAAATTCTTGACATTTACTTCAACTGCATTGTCATCTGCAGCCATAAATGTCATCCTACCTTCCTTTATTATCTTAATAAGCCGCCAGCGTAGGTGACCTTTTAAGTTTCTGCTGATCGCCACAGCCCACTTTTTGTCTTTGTCAATCTTAGGCATGCCAAGGTAATCGACTATTTCTAAAACCCCTAAACGCTTTTCTTCACAGAATGTTTCTTTTGTCAGAAGGCTTCGCCAAATGTCCACTGAACCTATCGTCCTGCCATTCTCGTTGATGTTTATTACGCCAAAATAGACTACCTTGTCGCCGCCAGTGGGATCCGAAGTCGTCATTGTTATAATATTCCTTGTTGCATGTTGCCACTTATTTAGTTCTTGCATCCTCATAGGACTTCTCAAGAATTATGCCAATGTTGTCGATCTTGAGGTTCCTTTTGAAGGGT
>JBKPEN010000095.1:0-5781 GCA_046728425.1 Thermoproteota archaeon | reverse complement strand
TTCAAACCACAAAAGCTGACAAGAGCTGTTTGGTTTAGCTCACCATATTCTACAAGTTTTAGTATAACATCTTTGACTATGTATATTCTATCTCTGTACGAGGTTGGTGAGCCAGACATCTTTTTTTATTACTCTCTCTCTTTATTCTCTCTGTTTTCTCTCTCTTCTTGTCAAGTTTGTGATGATAGACACCACACATATAACCTGTGTCAAAAAATATTTTTTTCTTGGTCCCTCCCTCTTCTCGCCCTTCTTTTCTTCCCCAATATTGCCTCTCACCCACCATCTTCCTCTAATTTTCTCTATCCTTCTTCTTTATCTACTCCTTTCTCTCCCCCCGTCCCTCTTCTTCTGTCTCTCTAGTTAACAACGTTAAGGCATATTTTTTAATAGTCATCAGCTATGATAGAAATGCCATCTGTAAGAGCATATGGAGAAAAAAAACAGAGTTTGGCTTGGCCCTGCCCTCGTCCTCTCATGACCGTGTTTTATACACACCCCGCTGACCAATCTGTCGCCAATCCTCCACAAGAGGGACAGGGCCATTATCAAAAATTCAATACATTTTGTTTTTGCTCGTATCACGAACAGGGCTAGCGAGTCTTTAAACTATACTGTATATATGACCTAGCTTAAGAAATACCTTCTGTTAGACGTTCAAATGTGGATCTGGTCCATTGTTATGGAAAAGTACATTACACTATAGCTCCCCAGATCTTGTAGACTGAATTGGGGGACAGAACCCTAGTTGAATTTCCTAGGTTAGCCAGTGTTTAAAACCAAGGTACAAAAGATACAACAATGAAATTCTTCACTTTAGGAAAGATGATATATATATCAAATCCTAATACAAAGTTCGTATGCAGGGAACGCAAAGTGGTCTTTAAAATAAAAGATGATTCTTTAGAATTGCGTAAAAGAAAGTTACGGCAATTAGACGCATAGGCCACCTTGACAAAAAATGAGAAAAGTGGGAGATGGCAGCCTAACACAATAGTACTGCCATCATAGCTTTCGGTGTGGCGAAAGTTTTCACCTGGTAATTTGTTGCTCTGCTTTTGCGTGACTGGTAGCAAAGAGTATCTTTGGCAAGAAGATCAGCAGTGAAAAGGCACCCAAGAACAAGGTATGAGCAGCTAATGCTAGGGCAGCAATACGCAGATCCGGGTTATCAGCGCCATTCAATACGACTTGAACTACTGATCCGTCCTGCAACGTGTGGAACGCTACATCTAACGCCATACCTGCCACGCCAATCATACCTATCATCCATAATTGCTTTATACTGCGACCTTCCTTTAGAGTAGCCCAATTACGACCATTTGGGGCTTGGGATGTCTGGGAATTTGCGAAGAAAAGCTTTGGCAGGACAACCAGCAGTGCAAACGCTGTAAGGAATGTAATGTGACCGGCCCAAGAGAGCCAGGCTATTTCTTGCGATGTAGTTAGAACCCATTGGCCCGTTGAGAAGTCTACTCCATCGAATATGATTGTTAGCGGTGTTCCCGAATCAAGTGTATGAAATATAGCGTCTAGGCCTATTCCAGCTACTCCAATAATAGAGAGAATCCATAGTTTTCTTACGCTCCACCCTCGTCTGAGAAGTACCAGCGAGCCTCTATTATCATCAGAGGATTGCGATGTTCTCTTTGTTTTGAAAAGCTTCATTAACGATTGCATAAGATCAGCTTATTTTTATGTTGGTATGGAAATTCATGTCTAAAGAATAGTACACTGATAACTATAATAAATTACTGAAGTGATGCAGCAACGAAATTTTTTCGGTCTTCAGATTTGAAGATTGTCATAATAAGAATCTCTTTTGTCCTGTATCTTTTTTTCTATGATAAGCGAATAATGATAATATTGTGACCGAAGTTGGAGCATACAACTAAAAATACGGTCTAAGGGAATCTTTGCTGCCTTGGCAATCAATGTTAATCTTCAGAAATCGCTTACGCTTGTTGCTGCTTATATTCTCATCAATCTATATGAGACTCCTTCACCTCACATACTCCGCAGAAATTCTTCTGCGTCAGTGTTTCATGTGTTCACATTTACTACTCAGCAGTGTATAGGTCAATATATCATTTGTTCAGAATTCAAGGTTAGCATTCTAGGTTCTATATCATTCTCTAACATACTAGAAATTAGTCTCTTTTTGAGCACAAGGTGATCCTTGGTTTCAACGTATTGTTCGAAATGATCGAGGTACTGTATTCCTTTACTTGTTATCAGGTACTCATTAGATCTATGATCGTAAACCAAAAGGCCACTTGAAGCAGCATAGTAAAGATATTTTTGTAATAGGTTGTAGTTCATATAAGATCTACGCATTATTTTGGTTTTGGTTGCACTGTTCCGAGCGGCTTTAAGAATGTTAGCAACAATTTCTTCTTTGGTGCGATGCTTCTTATACGACCTTCTTATAGTTTGTCCCTCAAATGAAGACGATGGTGTTGTCAATATCCAATCCTCCTCCTTTCACAATATGAAAAGAAGACACCCGTACAGCCATTCCTACCGCTGGTTGAACACTTCTTTACTTTTGATCGCATCGAGGGCTTGCATGAAAGCACGTTTTTTAATTCTTGTGGAATCTTTTTCTGAAGTATGGGCTGCGGTTTGAAAGTACAGAAGTTCTATGTTCCTTCCAAGTTAGTTTCCATACTTAAAATTCCCTCACTTCGGCGTTGTAAGTTTTTTTCACCCACATGAGAGAAATAGGCCAGAAAATCGCTGCCTACAAATGCATGACTATTGAAGTTATTTGAAAGAAGAAAAACTCCTGTTCGTGTCCTTTCGCCTTATGGCAAGAGAAATATTAATCCCTTTTAACTTCTTGCCTTTCGACAAAAAGTACTCGGTTGTTGCTCCTTCAGAAAGGGTCAAATATGTGTTAGTTTATTTTCTTCAATACATGAGATGCCTTGTAAATAGCATGTGATAAGTCATGAAGAGTTTCCTTTTGATGTGTAAATTTTTTTGACAGTTCTGATCCTTGCAATTTAAAGGTTCATCAATTCCAAATTCATTGAAAGGATCATAGTCTAACTTATGCCAAGTTACCACAACTATTTCAAAAATTTACTTTGTCCAAATTAGAGATATGATAGAAGTCGCCTTATATTCCCCATCATACATCATCTCCCAAGAGTGAGTTCATTTGTTTAGGTGACCATTAGCTATTTGAGGAGATTATGGTTAGATAGAGACAATAACGAAATTGATTTATATCAGCGCCGATATAGGATGCGATATTGGAGGTGAAATTTGAAGAATGCATGGACATAGGTACATGATGCACAGAGGGGGAGGAGGATTCTCGTGTGGACCACCATATTGGGCGATGATGTTGCCAAGGCATAGAGACGAGATTATTGAAGAGCTTGAGGATTACAAAGCAGGTCTTGAGGCAGAAATATTGGCTCTTGAAAAAAGGATTAAAGATCTGAAGGCAAAGGGAAAAGAAGAAAAGAAAGAATAACTGAAATAAAAAAAAGAAAGAAAGATGAGAAGTAGACGAAGAAGAGACTACTGCAGATTCGGCCCCTTTAGAGTCAGTATTATTCCACAGGGGCTCATCAAACCATTTATACTTAAGCTACTTTCCGAAAGGCCTATGCATGGATTTGAAATAATGGAAGAGATATTCCAACATACGTTTGGAATGTGGCGTCCCGGTCCATCATCTATCTATCCTGCACTAATCCAGTTGGAAGAGGAAGGATACATAGAGCCAATCATTACCCAACAACAACAAAAAGAGGGGAGGTCTATCAGCACGGCAGCATCAGGAGGGGGAGGAGGAGAAAAATCGAGAAGACCGTATCGCATAACCAAGAAAGGAACAGAGGTACTCAAAGACTATGAAAGATTCAGAAAGGAGTGGCTTGAGAATGTTTCTCAACTAAGAAGAATGTGGCTCTAAGCCCCAAGCCCCTCGCTTTTTAGGCTAGATCCAATGTGGCTTGGGATGGTCTATCGCTTATCGGTATCTTGCGGTGTAGGAATAGCCAGTGACAACAACAACAACATATTGGACAATTTAGTAATGAAAGGGGAAGAAGATTTACACCATGTATTTTTTTGAATTATTGATATATTTTATTATTCGCTGCAAGGAACCTGCATTATGCAGACATCATTATTATTAGCAGTAAACTTTAAACGTACTGTCTGGCTTTCTTTGGGGTGCAAAGCATCAACTATTTGCTCAGTCTAGAAAAACTTTCTGCCCCCTGATTCTGTCCAGGTTGACTTCGATAAACCGCTTAAAGTTCGCAATTCGCTCTCCGAAAACAAGCATATCAAATTGTTTCTTATCTACTATCTGCATTCCCTGTGCCACCGCATGTTCGGTTTGCGACCGCAGCGCAATTTGATTCCACCCCTCGATCATTGACCTTGTAGGCTCCTTGAAATAGGGGTAAAGGGAAGAAGCCATCCTCTCCTTGTCCTCGACAAACTCTGACCAGCTCCTCAGGAACCGACTCAAGTCCTCTTCACTCAATTTCACTTCTCCTTTCGCGGCGATTATGTGGGCAATTTCATGACCTATCAAGCCTACAAGATGATCAGGAAACTTTTCAAAAACACTTACTACTATGTAAATGGAGAACTTTGTGAAATCTGAGACATCAGGATAAGATAGACTGTAAAAGAGAGCCTGGGTTAAATCCCTTCCTGTTTTGTATTTTCTTGACAGCATAAATGGAATCGGATAAATGTTCGGATCGTATGGAAGCATAGATTTGTCTGAAAGTGAATCTAATACACCACGGTACGACTTTTCGATGGCCACCTTAGCATGTGTGAATCGCTCATCATTCATAAGATACCTGTCCGATACTAAAACCAACGTGTCTGTCAGCTCCTTGAGGTAACCAATCTAGATAAGGTATATGGAGCAAATATAATCAGTGCGCTATGAGCGAAAAAGCAAGCAAAAGAGATGAGGAGAACAAGAATGAAGACTCAAAAACTGTAGCAGACCCGCAAATCCACGAACCCATTTATGACTTCACAAAACCTGAATCTGATGTAAAAGCTGCAGGTCCACGAGATAGAAAAAAAGGTTCCAGTATCATTGTAAACAATTATCCGACTGAATCCGCTGCCAAAGGGAATAATAATACTTCAACAAAAAATGATGATGATGATGAGGCAAAGCTGAGGACTACATCAGATAAAGAGTGCTAAAACTAACTAACTCTCTGGCAACTCTTATAGTTGATCTTAAGATTACTTTTCGATATTATTATTATTAGCTACATTCTTTCTTGTAACAGAAGTGTTAATTTGGTAGTCAGTTAACTACAAGAATGAGTATTACTATTATTGTGTCAAACATCAGCATTGTTGATAATAAAAAATATTTCAAGCAAATAATAAAGGCCACCATCGAATGCGATTGATGTCTCTTAGATAATCGGTTATAGATGATTGCTTATATTGATTAAATCAGCTAGTTCATCGTGGCAAAATTCACTCAAGGCAGTATTCCTAAAATTTTCTCCAATTTTAACAGATGATGGCAATTCTAAGGCTTGATCAGATGTGAAATTGTTCTCTGCATAAGTCTTGCCTGCTTATCAGTCAACCGCTCCTCTTCCGCCAGCGTAGGATCTGTTCTTTCATTGTCAATTTCAGAGATGAATCCATCTAATGCTGTCTGCTGAATTCTTGTTGATTTCTGTCCGTTAGTAATCTTTTGAAATAGTTGTTCTACAGTTTCTTTGAAACCTTGCTGAAATAATTTTGAAATCGTGTCTGAAGAAT
>JBKPEN010000170.1:0-2725 GCA_046728425.1 Thermoproteota archaeon | reverse complement strand
GTATGGCGATGAGAAGTCGTTATGATATCAATAGCAAACCCGATACCTTGATCATTTGTGAGTCATGTAAAGAGGCTAAAGCTGAGATCTTTCAAATCGATGGTAATTATTGCCTTAGTTGTTGGCAAGCCAAAACACATACTAATGTGTAGTTTTTTGTTTAAAATTTTGCTACTGTTATTTTGGGATCTAGAGGAAGAAGCTAGGCTCCTGTGACAGACTGTCTAGCATAACGCAGCCAACATTAGTAATTGTTGGAGAGCAAGATCTTCTAGCGCCGCCTGCTAATTCTGTCATGATAGCTCAAAGAATACCTAATTCATGGCTGGTTATTATGGATGGAACAGGACATGGCGCGATGTGGCAAGTACCTAATGAATTCACTACTTATATTCAGAATTTCTTGGAGACTGCCAAATAGTAAACAAAAACTTGAAAAACCCAACTATGGAGATGATTGCTATCAAAAAAGAAAGAGGAAAAGGATCAGTCTTGTTCTATCAAGTGATGGATGCAAGCAGCTGTGAGTTTCATGTGCAAGATCATTTACTTCACATTCTGCTGTCGGCTATCAAGACGTCTTGTAGCTTTGTTTGTATTCACCATATATGCACTCAATCCTATTATTCCTACCTGCAGTACTTTGCTCAAGATGTCGATTGTTCCAACATCATCTTGCAAGCCTACAACAGGCAGGTCTATTGTTCTAGATGCCACATAGAGTCCTATCATTGCAATAGACCCTCCTATCGCAATTATGTAAGGTGTATTTGTCTTGCCTTTGTCCTTTAATACCCAGATTCCCACTCCTGCATATCCTAATCCAACTATCGTAAAGAACGATGTCTCCACCTGTGTAGCAAGACCGCCTTCTTCTGCTTCCTCTTCCTCCTCGCTGCCTTCCTCACCCTCTCCTTGTTCTGCTGCGGAATTGACAGCTTCATCACTATCAGAATCTTGGCTGCTCGCAGGTGCTTGTTCCCTATCCTGACCTTCTCCTGCTTCAGCTGATTCTCCAGCAGCTGCAACAAAATAAATAACTGCTGTTGACAGCATCAATGCTGCCAGTATGTATGCCATGGTCGATTTTTGCATACAAGCACCCACTATCCGATATTATTTTAATTCTGAAATAACTTACTTGGGAGGCCCATTAACTTAGTTACCGGTCACATTTTATAGTGGGAAAAGTAAAAAAATGCAGTATCTATTGCCTTGGCTAATGAAAAACAATTAGACGACAACAACGGCGGCAACAGCAGAGATGATGACCATTTAATATCCTCATCGCCCACCATCATCACAAAATATGCATATCGCTCAAGCAGGCTCATCTATTCCATTGAGAAAAATCTCTATATAATTATAGCAATAGTGGCCCTCCTTGTTGTCATATCTATAGTCGATACGTTTGAAGTCATTGGAATAACCAATTTTATCGAAGAAGGTCTAGACGATATGATAATTGCAATTTTATCTCTGGCTTCGTTGGCTGCACTAATTCCTATGCTAAGGCTCTCACTTGAATCAAAAAAGATGCTTGAAGAATGGGCAAATATGTTTGAGTATAACTCAATCAAGAATTCTATTAAGATGTCACTGACAACAGCAACAAAAGAAGAATTAGTGTACGCAGTAGGAGAGACAGTCAAAGAAATAGGAGACCCCCTTCTCAAATATGTCGAAAAGGGAGATTTCTCTGAATTCTTTAACGTAGCTATTGGGGAGACCACCACCTTTGATATTTTGATAGACCCGCAAACTGTCAGGGCGGACAAAGAAGGAGGAGCAAACCTAAAGAAGATACTTAGAGACTATGGCGCAATTATAATCAAGATTGTTGATGGTACAATAAGCAAAAAAGAGCTCGTATCATTCTCTTCTGATATATCAAAATATGCCATGCAACGGGATAGAAAGATAAAGGACACTATAGGCCTTGCAATAATGATTGGAAGGGAAATATCGCCTGATGCATATTCAACTGCAAGATCTAGAAGCATGAAAGTGAAAGATATATTGCTTATTGAAAAGCCGTAAAATATACTCAGACAAAATCATACAAGATGATGAATAGATATTGCCATCACCACGAAAGAGATTTTCTTCAGAATTTACAATGCTCTCGATCCTTGAATACCTTTGTACAAATACCCAAAAAATGCCTGTCAGTAAGTATCACATCGTCACAAAGGTTTCCACTATAAAACAACAAAGACCTGATAGAGTTGGATATATTATGGATGCTTTGGAGAAAAATGGATTTATCAAATCAACCAAAACTCCAAACGCCACGTTCTATCAAATAACTGAAAATGGAATTGAAGCATATTTTAAGTGGATCAAAGACTTTTTGGATTTTGCTCGTTTCGCTGGAAGCGAAAATAATGACTAGCCTGTAATATTTGCAATACAGTTATAAAAATTTGAAATTGTTCTGACAACACCGCTTGCCTAGATCACAAAGCTAGTGCTTGATCGTAGATAATTCTAATTCTAACTAAGGGTTGTTGTCCCGAAGTTCCTGCCAACGGTGTTGGATTCAAATGAATTTTTATCCAAATCCCGACACGCCCGCATTAATTTTCGTTCGAATCTCACAATGTTTAAAGCTGAGGGTAGCGTTATACAATTACAGCTACAAAGAAGGATGGCTGTAAAAACAGTTGACAGGACCTTTCTCCAAGGGCAAAGTGCTGAACTATTTCGCGCTGCAATCAAAAGT
>JBKPEN010000305.1:0-10873 GCA_046728425.1 Thermoproteota archaeon | reverse complement strand
TCTTTTGATTTGCTGCACTGAGATGAATTCTCTACAGGATATCGATGATTTCGTTTCTACCGTAGCAGGTGATTGAAAAGGTAATGAAAATAATATTTGAATATGAGGAAGAGAAAAACACTGGACATGTTCAAGAAGAAGAAGGAGAAGGCGAAGAAGACGTCTGTATCGAGCTGCCAAGCGATATTGTAAGAAAAGAGCTGCCTATTCCCAATGTAAACGAAGTAGATGTTGTAAGACATTACACAAACCTGTCAAGAATGAATTTTGGCGTTGATATTGGGTTTTATCCACTTGGCTCATGCACAATGAAGTATAATCCAAAGGTAAACGAAGACACTGCAAGAATTGAAGAGTTCAGCAATATTCATCCTCTGTCTCCTGAAGAGTGCATTCAAGGATCACTAAAATTGATGTGGGAGCTCAAAGAGTATCTGAAAGGTATCACAGGGATGGATGAATTCACCCTGCAGCCTTCTGCGGGGGCGCAGGGTGAACTCTTGGGAGTTATGATGGCGAAGGCCCACTTTAGACAAAAGAGAGAAAAAAGGACAAAAGCGATAATTCCGGATTCAGCCCACGGCACGAACCCTGCTACAGCTTCAATGTGCAGGCTAGAGACAGTTACCATCCCTTCTGATTCGCGTGGCAACATAGACATAGACAGATTCGAAGAGTCGCTTACTCCAGAAGTAGCACTTGTTATGCTAACAAATCCAAATACCCTTGGACTTTTCGATGAAAACACTACAAAGGTCAGCGACCTTGCACACAAGAATGGGACTTTGATGTACTGCGACGGTGCAAACATGAATGCACTTTTGGGAATCACTAGGCCGGGAGATCAAGGCTTCGACATGATCCATCTTAACCTACACAAGACATTTTCAACACCTCATGGGGGAGGAGGCCCTGGAGCCGGGGTTCTTGGGGTGAAATCATTCCTTTCAGAATATCTACCACTACCTCAAGTAGTGAAGCGTGATAGTGGTTGTTATTCTCTTGACTATGCCTGTAAAAAATCAGTTGGCAGAGTTCGATCATTTCACGGAAACTTTGGCATGCATGTGAGGGCATATTCGTACATCCATTCTTGGGGCACTAATATAAGGAAGGTATCAGAGCATGCAATATTGAATGCCAATTACCTCCAAGTTCTTCTAAAGGGCACTTTTGACCTTGCCTATGACCGCCGATGCGCCCATGAATTTGTTTTGTCCTCCAAGAGGTTTGGTGAAAAAAGCGCCCTCAATATAGCAAAAAGGCTTATGGACTATGGCTTCCATCCACCCACGATTTACTTTCCACTAATAGTCCGGGAGGCTATGATGATAGAGCCTACAGAAACAGAAAGCAAAGAAACGCTAGATAGATTTGTGCTATCGCTAAAAAAGATAACAAGTGAACTAAAGGAAGATCCGGAGGTAGTCAAGCAATCTCCACTGTCGACACCAGTTGGCAGGCTGGATGAAGTTGCTGCTGCACGGCGGCCGAATCTTAGATGGCGGGCATCTCAAAAAAAGGAAACCAAAGTGGCAGTTAATGAAAAGAGCCCATAATGTATACAAATCCCAGAAGCTTATTAGGATAATGCTAGAATATGATGAGATAGAAAACACGATCAATTGGATTAGAATTGCAGGAGATTTTTTCGTGTATCCAGAGGAAGCTTTGGAATCCCTTGAAACAAGCTTAATTGGCATAAAACTGCAAGAAGAGACCCTCAAGCAAGAGATAGACAACTGTCTCAAGAACTCTGAGGCGTATGGGTTTGATTCAGCGTCTCTGACAGACGCAATACTTGGTTGCAAGACATAAAATGAGCACGATAAGGTTCAGCAAAATAAGAGCATTAGAAACTGGATACAACAACGCGGCAATGAACATGGCAATAGACGAAGCACTAATGGAAAATATAGATCACGTGCCGATTCTCAGAATATATGGGTGGCGGCCTACAGCTGTTTCAATTGGATACTTTCAGAGCATAAAAGAGGAAATTGATCTCGAAAAGTGCAGCAGAATGGGAGTTGATGTTATCAGAAGATTGACCGGTGGCGGAGCGGTGCTACATGAAATGGAGCTTACATACTCCTTCATTACAAAACAATATCCTCAGAACATTATGGAATCATATAGATGGATTTGCGAAGCAGTAGTGACATCCATGAACAGGCTAGGATTTGATGCCAGTTTTGTTCCGCTCAACGACATAGTTGTAAATGGTAAAAAGGTCTCAGGGAGTGCTCAGACTAGGAGGAAGGGGGTGCTGCTCCAACATGGCACTTTATTATTAGGTGCTGACGTGGACAAGATGTTTTGTGTTCTAAAAGTTCCTTCTGAAAAGGTCAAGGACAAGATAATCAAAGACGTCAGGGAAAGAGTAACCAGCCTATTAGGTATAACATTTGAGGAAATGGCATCATCGTTAAAAACTAGTTTTTCTACAAAATTTGATGCCAAACTCCTAGCCGACACCATGAGCGGAAAAGAAATCAAACGTGCCATATGGCTAGCAGAACGAAAATACAGCACCAAAGAGTGGAATTTTAGAAGATAGGCAATTTTATTGCTAACTGTCACAAATGCCTGTCTATGTATGATGCCATAGTAATAGGTGCAGGACCCGGCGGCTATACGTGCGCTATTAGAGCAGCGCAGCTGGGTGGCAAGGTTTGTATTGTTGAAAAAAATGGGCTTGGAGGCACATGCACGCAACGAGGATGCATTCCAACAAAATATCTACACTCTATAGGAGATATTATGAGAAGGGCTACTGTCGCAAGAAAGGACGGCTTGAGAGCAAACATTGAACTGAATTATACAACTGTAAGGTCAAGAATGGCAGGCACAGTTAGCAGGCTTGCATCGGGTATTAGGACTCTCTTGGAAAGTAATAACATCGACAGTATACATGGCGAAGCTCACATGACTTCTGGAAATAATGTAACGGTAAATGACAATACTTTGGAAACAAAAAATATTGTTATTGCTACAGGAAGCTACCCTGTGTGCTTACCCCACTACACCTTCGAAAAAAACATAATTTCAACAGACACAATTTTTGAACTTGAAAAATTACCTGAGTCGATAGTCGTTATAGGTGGCGGCTATAGCGGCTGCGAATTTTCTGCCATTCTTAACTCTTTTGGATGCAAGGTATCCCTGATTGAGGCGCAGGACCACTTGATGCCTCTTCAAATTGAAGAGATAGGAAAGACTATTGAAAAGTATATGCGCTTGGATGGTATCAACGTAATTACAGAATCCAGGGTTGAAACGATCTTGGAGAACGGAGTGATGTTGAGCGGCGGACAGACTATTGAATCAGAGAAGGTGCTTGTTTGCATAGGCCGCAGGCCATGCTTAAATGTTAGTGAATTAAGCAACTGTGGCGTAAAGTTTAGTGATCGAGGAATACTTGTTAACAAGCAGATGCGCAGCACCGTTCAGAATATTTTTGCAATAGGAGATGTAACTGGTATTTCTGAACTTGCTCATGTTGCCTCAAAACAAGGAGAAGTAGCTGCGCAAAATATAATGGGGAAAGGAAGCGAGATGGATTACGGAACTGTACCTGCATGCGTCTTTACATATCCTGAGGCCGCTTTCGTTGGCAAGCTAGAAGGAAAATATGGAGAATTTCCACTTGTTGCAAGTACAAAGGCAAATTGTCTGGGCAATACAAGGGGAATCTTCAAGGTTTTTGAGCAAGGTGGAATAATCGTAGGAGCCTTGATTATTGCACCACATGCAGGCGAAATGATAGGGGAAGCTGCTCTTGCTGTTAGAATGCATATGAAAACCCAAGATATCTCTGACACAATTCATGCCCATCCTACACTTCCGGAATCGCTAGTAGAAGCAGTAAGAGACATTGAGGGTGAAGCCATCCATATTCCTTACAGCAACAGGAACGAGAATGACTAGCTTAGGACATACACATGCTTTTTGTTCTTAACAGTTAAGAATTGAAATTATGATTAGCAGTGTAATTATGCACACACACACACATACACACACACACACATACACATACACATACACATACACACAACATTTTAAACCATTAAGGAAAAGATGACACTATCCAGCAATGTCTGAAGAAAGTAGCTTTGGCAGTGCCCCTGCAGTGGTCAAACCGATATACTTCTTCGACGAAACGGGCGGCGTAGATAAGATGCTGCTTGGAGGCAAAGGAGCCGGCCTTGCAGAGATGACAAGGCTTGGTCTACCTGTACCTCCTGGCTTCATAATAACTACTGAAATTTGCGAAAAATTTTACGAAGCGGGTAGGCGCTTGCCAGACGGCTTGATGGACGAAGTGCGCAAGTCTATAAGGCGGCTGGAAGGGCTGACTGGAAAGAGGTTTGGTGACCGCGATAATCCTCTCCTAGTATCAGTCCGTTCTGGTTCTCCTGTCTCAATGCCGGGGATGTTGGACACAATCCTTAATCTTGGCCTAAACGATGAGACGGTGGAAGGGCTGGCAAAGCAAAGCAACAAACCAGAATTTGCATGGGATACATATTGGCGGTTTATGCAGATGCTTGGCAAGATTATTCTAGGCATCGATGCTCGCAAGATTGACAGCATAGCGAGGGGCAAGGATCTTTCTAGCCTAGAGGTGCTAAAGACTATTGTAGCATCATCTAAATCCCTATGTGAAGAAGAGGATAAGAAATTTCCAACAGATCCGTACAAGCAAATAGAGCTTGCCATTGACGCGGTATTTCGATCTTGGATGGGCAAGCGTGCTGTAGAATACCGTAAGCAGTACAATATCACATATGATATGGCCGGAGGTACAGCCGCGACAATTGTTGCCATGGTATTTGGTAATATGGGATCTGATAGCTGCACAGGCGTTGTGTTTACCCGCAATCCAGAGACAGGCGAAAAGCGGTTGTACGGAGATTATCTTGTGAATGCACAGGGCGAGGATGTAGTTTCAGGTAAGACGACACCAAACCATATCGACATGCTTGCCAGTGAAATGCCTGTCGTATATAGACATCTGCTTGATGTGACTAAAAAGCTTGAGAACCACTTTAAGGAGCCACAAGATGTAGAGTTTACTGTAGAAAAGGGTAAGCTTTACATCCTTCAGACAAGGGCGGCCAAAATGAACGCAGTCGCAGCGGTCAAGACCTCTGTGGATCTCTATCGCGAGGGTCTTATAAGCAAGATTGCTGCGCTTGAGCGAATTAACCCGGAAGCACTTGAGCAGATTCTGTATCGCAGGATAGACTCGCATTTCAAACAAAAGCCTATTGCAAGAGGTGTAGGTGCGTCTCCTGGTGCGGCAAGTGGAAGTACCGTATTTGACATAGCGACAGCAGAGGCACTCGGTAAAAAAGGTGAAAAGGTCATCCTTGTAAGGGAGGAGACCAAACCAGATGACGTACCTGCTTTTTTCCAATCAGTAGGTATACTGACCAGCAGGGGCGGCAAGACTTCACATGCAGCGGTAGTTGCACGAGGCATGGGAAAACCATGCGTTGTAGGATGTTCGCAGATAGAAATCAATGCCGATGGCAAGAGCTTTAGTGTTAATGGGAAAAAAACGGTAACAGAGGGTGAGAAGATAACGATTGATGGGTCCACAGGCCGAGTCTACGTAGGCAAGGTTCCAACAGTTGAACCAGAAATTTCATCAGAGTTCAAGGAACTTTTGCAGTGGTCTTCGGAGATGAAGGGAATAAAGATAAGAGCAAATGCCGACACGGTAGAGAGCGCTGCACTTGCCCACAGATACGGTGCAGAGGGGATTGGGCTTTGCAGGACCGAACGCATGTTCAACCATCATGACAGGATAGTGCAATTTGTTAACATGATAATGGCAGAAGACGAAGATGAGCGCAGGCAAGCGCTGGCAGAACTAGAGCCCTTGCAAAGATTAGATTTTAAAGCTCTTCTAAGGGAAATGAAAGGCCTTCCTGTTACGATAAGGCTTCTTGACCCTCCGCTGCACGAATTCCTGCCAAAGGAAGAAGATCTTATGCAAAAAATATTTGAACTCAAGTCTAGCAGCAGCGGTGGCGGTGGTGTTGGTCTTGGGGGCAAGACTTCCTCCGAAATAGCTCGTATAGAAAAGATACTTCACCGGGTACATGAGCTCTCAGAGATAAACCCCATGCTAGGACATAGAGGGGTCAGATTGGGGATATCTTTTCCCGAGATCTACGAGACTCAAATAAGGTCGATATGTGAGGCGGCTGCGGATCTTGGCAAGGAGGGCATAGCAGTTGAGCCTCAAATAATGGTGCCACAAATAGGGTTAGCAGAAGAGCTTGCTGTAGTAAGGCAGATCTTTGAATCAGTCAAGCGTGAAGTAGAGCATAGGAACAAGCTAAAATTAAAGATCAAATTTGGCAGTATGATCGAAGTTGTTCGAGCCTGCCTTGTGGCAGATGAGATTGCACATCTTGTTGATTTTATTAGCTTTGGTACAAATGACCTGACGCAGGCGACTTTCAGCTTTAGCAGGGAAGATGCTGAAGGCAAGTTCCTGCCATTTTACTTGGAAAAGGGGATCGTGGCTGTAAATCCTTTTCAGAGCGTGGATACCAAAGGAGTTGGCAGGCTAATGAAGATAGCTATTGACATGTCAAGAGCTGTGAAAAAGGATATAGAGATTGGCATTTGCGGCGAGCATGGAGGTGATCCTAAATCGATAGAATTTTGTAGCAACATTGGCCTAGATTATGTCAGCGCCTCATCCCACAGGATCCCGATTGCAATACTAGCCGCAGCCCAATCAGCAATAAAGCAAAACAAAAGCCTGCATCAGCGTTCTATGATATAGCTTAAAATGTGGGGCGTGAGTCAAGGTAAGGTAGAGATATAGAGCGAATGGAGACTTCAAGTGGAGACAGCTCAGTTGCATACGAATGCATGCGCTGTGGCACACGAGTAACAGTCGAAGAGCTTTCTAGGCTGCCAGAGATAAAATGCATATGCGGCTTTCGAGTGTTTCGAAAATCAAGACCACCGATAGTAAAGCAGCTCAAAGCTGTCTAATTGTGTCTCTCTCTATATTATTTTTCACACTCTTTTGCGATAAGAATGAAACTTCTTTGCATGATCGCGCATCTGTTCCATACCCTCAAAGCTAGCGTTACATCGGTTGCACACATAAAGGCTCTGCTCATGTGCTAGCTGCTGATGCTGCATCAAGTCTTCGATCTTCCGAAACTTGCGTCCACACTTGTCACACTTGTGCCTTTCAAACATAAATTATATCTCTCTCTACCTCTGTCTTACTTCTCGCCGTTATTGTTGTTGTTGTTGTCATTCCGTCGATCCCAGCACTTTCGACAGAGGTTGCCGTCTATTTTCCAGGTCGGCTTAGGATGATAATAAAACATTCCTAGTTTACTGTTGCACATGGCGCAAAAGTTTACCTTTTTGTTATAGTCTGTATCTTTTTTTTCATAACATGACTTGCATAATAGCGTACCCGACTCCATTTCCCACTGCCATCGAGCCTTGTATCGGTCCTGATCATCAGTGAGCTCTTTTTTGCATACTGCACAAACGTCAGGGATCTCTTTCTTTTCAAGTATGAACTCTTTAGTCTTTTCTAAGTGGCAGAAGCCGCAAAGCAAACCCTCAATACCCCATTCTTCACTTGGCTTGTACTTATGACGCCCAAGCTCTTTGCCGCATACAGCGCAATTAACGATTTGTTTTTTTCCAAAGAGATGCAAGTAAAATTATTAAATACATCAAGACATACAAAAATGTATACCTTAGCGTAAAAAAGAGAGAGTTACATTGTCTAATATCTGGAATATGCAATCAGAATTTACAAAAAGATGATAAATTTTGCTTTGATCACAAAAGACACAAAAAAAGCAATGCTTTTTAATGTCTACACAGTTCTCAATGGCTACAATGAATAAACCTGTTATAGCAGGTATTGCTGCAGGTATTCTACTGGCAGGGATCCTACTAGGTCCTATTCCAGGATTTTTTGGCGGTGCGCAAGCACAAGAACAGCAGAATACCGGCGGCAATACAAAAAAAGTAACTCTTTACGCAGGCGAAGCTGATGTGCAGATATCTCCAGACAATGCCCTTCATCCTGGCGGTGTAATGTATAGAGCAATGGTCTTTAATGGAACAATTCCAGGCCCAGTAATATCAGTCGACCAAGGACAGCCAATTGAATTTACATTGATAAACAATGGCCAAGTCATACACAGTATGGACTTCCACGCAGGTTATGGTCCTCAGGCAGCTGTTGGCTCTGATGCTAGCGAAACCGGATCTGTTGTTCAGCCTGGCCAGAGTGTGACATGGACGTGGACTCCACCGTATGCAGGTGTCTTCTATTATCACTGTGGTGCTGATGGCCTCAACGGCGTATGGGAGCACATTGCAAATGGTATGTATGGCGGAATTGTGGTGCATCCAGCGAACGAGCAACCAGCTAAGGAATTCTATGTAGTCTTTGGCGAAATCTACAGCAATAACGTTCAAGGTCTCTTTACTGCTGCAAACGGCACAGGATCATTTGATCTGAACAAATTCCTTGCAAGAAACCCAGACATCGTAATGACTAATGGCATGGCTCACAAGTATGTTCCATCGGTAGGAGCAATATCGAAGATCGATTTGAACCCTAATGCTCAGGTGTTCCAAGTCAAACCAGGCGAATTGACAAGATGGTATATTGTCAATGGCGGTCCAAGCGATGTTGTAGCATTCCACTTCATATCGGGCATGCTTAGCGTCCACGACGGCTCAGTGATGAATAGATACGGCACACAGGATTTGAACGACGAGACATGGACTATCCCACCAGGTTCGGGTAGTGTAATTGAAGCTGTCTTCCCAACAGAGGGTCTCTATGTTGGTGTCGATCATGCAATGGATGATGTGCTCAAAGGTGCAGCCTTTGCGGTGCTAGCAACTCCAGATTCGACTCCAGATGATCACCCCGCAGGAACAATGGTGCCTCCAAAAGGAAGCCCAATGGTAAGCGGTCCACCATTCGCAGCAAACCAGACAGCAGGAGCTGAAGCAGGCGGCGGCACTAACGCAACAAGCGCTGCTACGAATGCAACAGAGCTTTCACAAGCAGCAGAAAACCAAACCTTGCCTGTTACTAATGTAACAGGTACAGAAGGAGGAGGAGGAGGAGCAACAGCAGGCGGCGGCACTAACGCAACAACAGAGACAGGCGCTGCAATGAGTAATGCAACAGGTACAGAAGGAGGAGGAGGAGGAGGAGCAACAGCAGGCGGCACAGAAGGAGCCACAGGGACAGGCGCTAGCGGTGGCAGTACCACCGGCGTTTCCATAGTCTCAGGCGCTTCTAGCCTAACTGATACTGCATTCTCACCAAATCCAATTCAAGTCAGTGAAGGTGCTACAGTAACATGGACAAATGATGACTCACAACCCCATACAGTCACATCAGGTGAAAATGTAACACCAGATGGCAAGTTTGACTCTGGCATATTGGCTCCAAAAGGAACATTTGACTTTACCTTCACAGAAGCAGGCGAGTATCCGTACTTCTGTCTACTGCATCCAAACATGGTTGGAACAGTCAGCGTAACGAGCTGATGATCACTACCTCCAGCCGTTCTTTTTCTTCTTTTTTTTAATTAATTAGAAAAACTCCTCTATATTTTAAAATTGAATATATGAATTTCTTGGAGTTTGTATCGAACACAAAATGCTTTAATAAAAGCGCTACCTAGCTTGGGATTGGGTTTAGATATCTTGAAAAAGATCGAAGCAGTTGTCCCTGCTGCAAGGCTGCAAGGCGCTTTTGAGGCGTTGGGAGAATTGGGCTTAGGTGGCTTTACATATTATGACTCAAAAGGACGCGGACAGCTACCCCGTCCAGAAATTCACTCAGGAAGAGGCACTAGCACTTACAGGCCAGAGTTTAATGTAAATTCAACAATTGTTGTTGTCACTAAGGATTCTATGGCTGATAGTGTAATATCAAAGATCTTGGACAGCACAAGTTCAGGACTTGCTGGCGAAGGCAAGATATTTGTCTCAGATGTGGATGATGCGATAGACATCGGATCAAAGCAACGCGGCGAAAGCGCGCTATAGGAAAACCAAAAAACTTTTTATTATTTTGTCATTATTAGATCTTCGATAGCCTGACTTGCGTTTAGCATACCTTTTCTCTTTGCATATTCTTCTATCAGCTCCAGTTGCTCCGAAGTAAAACAGACAGGCATGGTTCTTTTTTCTTCTTCTTCCATACCAAAATACGGCTCTGCAAGATTATAACTCTTTCTCAAAAGACACTAATGATTAGAGATGGTGCCAAAAAACGATACATATACTCTACTACTACTCGAGGATCAATAGTAGTAGTAGTAACATTCTACGAGGTTCAATTAAGAGATGCTAAAAAATTAATTTGAAAGATAAAATCAGGAACCAGTAAGAAAAAAGAGATTGTTAAAGGGCATTGTCATCTTTTTCCTTGCTTCCTATGTCGTATGCCTCCGCAACATCGTAAACAAAGACCTTGCCGTCAGACGCAGAGCCGGTGCTTATAACCTTAAGCACATCATCAATAATTTGCCTGGCAGTAGCGTCTGGCACGAGCACTTCAATTTTAGTGCGAAAGCCGAATTCTGGAGTATACCGCATGACTCCTCTTCCAACTGAAACTGGCTCCCTTTTTGCCCTTCCCCTTCCCTTGATTTCATAAAATGACATACCACCTACCTTATGTTTGTGCAGCAGTTCGTTGACATCAGTAAGGCGTTCGTGTGGAATAAGGATGTCCAGCCTCTTCATACTATACTATATCCCACTATTATCAGGATATCGAGCTATTAAGGGTTAGTAAAAAACTATTGAAACCACATTATCATCAGTATAGCAT
>JBKPEN010000040.1:0-10633 GCA_046728425.1 Thermoproteota archaeon | reverse complement strand
GACAGGCAGCCTTTCTACTAAGTATTGGAGCATTTGAAATGAGCCGCCACCCTGACCTAAGATTACAGCTGCTCGAAATATGGTAATTTTTGAGGTTGAATAGCGTTGTAGTATTTCTCCAACCTCCTTTCTACTTCGCATGTGTTCTGAAAGCTTATTATCATCATCGTCATCCTCTGCATGGATTAATCCGCCTAAATAGATTATTCGCTTGACTTTGTATTCTGATGCCACTTTGGCAAAATTCATAGCAGCAGCTCTATCACGCTCAGAAAATTTTTTCCATTGTTTTGAAGCACCTTCCATAGAGTGAACAAGGTAATAAGCAATGTCAATCTGCTCAGACATTACTCTTGCAAGATCTTCATGATTTGAGACGTCTCCTTTGACTAGCCTGATATCTTCATCGAACAGACCCTTAATAGATTCTGGATTTCGAGTCAAACACAAAATCTCTGCTCTAAAGTGTGGTATGCGACGGCGGAAATCTGAAGCCAATTTTTTGATAAGCCGACTTCCTATGAAGCCGCTTCCCCCCGCAACCAGTATCTTTATAGGATTAGGATCTAGCTTGTTTGTCATCTTGCATCAAGATTTTTTCTTTTCTATCATGTGAAAACAAGAAACAATAAGCTTAGCACCAGTCCATATGCGAAGTGACCTGCCAAGCTAACTAGGGCTGGTCCATGACCTAACGGGTGATCCCAAGGATGGAAACCGGTTATAGGTTTATGAATTGGAATTAATGTGACTACCCAAAGAAAGAAACTGTATATTATTCCTAAAAGTGGAAGGGGTAGTAGGATTGCCAAGTTACCTATGGAAGCTATGACAAAATAGAATCCTATGCCTCCTAACACCCCATTTATTAAGTGAAGTCCAAATATTCCTAAATAATGAAGACGAGCACTATGTTCTAAGTTTAGAAACTTTACTATGAGCATTTGATTCTCGTGCCACTCGAAAACACCATGTAACCCCCATTTTCTCCAGGCTATCAACTCTATAGCAGACATAACAAGCGTGCCAAATAATCCGCCAGCTGCGCCCAACATCAGCCCGTACCATTCCATTAAAAGAGATTCTCTTCTTGCCTCTATAAATCACGTGCAATTCAGATATGGATGTTGGCACTAGGTTTAGGAGTTACCGAGCCAACACTATCTTTTAGAATTGATATATGCAGCTATTTTATCCAACATAGCTGGTTTTTGACTTGCCCTCTGGTCAAGGAAAGGAAGCATTGCATATATATGCTCTTTGTGGAGTAAAACTACTACTGCTGCCAACTGCTATTGGAATATGATGATGGTAGTGGCGTGGCATCGATTTCTTCATAACACCGACTATAAATATTAATAATAATAGTCTCTCCGCAGGAACGGAATGCTTATAATGACCCTGCAGCTTCTGCCATAGAAATAATACTTGAAAAGTCTTAGACTAGCGGACATAATGGCAGTTTATAATTTTTCAATTCTTCATTGATTTTAATGAATAAAAAATTGTTATATAATTGCCTGACAAAACTCGCATCATTTCCTATGTCTTGTGACTTCTCTTATTACCCGTAGGATTTCATCTAAATGAACATTTTCCATGACTCGCACTTTAGAAGAAATGATAATATTCTTTCTCTCATTCTTGACTTCCAATAGTGCCTGACCTCCAATTAGAATCGGTATATTGCTGACGGCGCGTATAGAGCGGATCAGCCGTTCTGCAGATCCCACATTTTCCAAAAGAGTTACAGAAATAAGAATAATATCAAATTCTGCATTTTTGATGTATCTGATTATCGAATCAGAGGGTACTGAGGGTGATGCATTTAGAACTTTGTATCCTCTAGCCAAGAGCACTGATTCTATTATGCAACACCCAAGATTATGTTGCTCACCTTCTGGAGAGCATAACAAAATAGTTTCATTCTTCCTAGGACTACTTATTGTTTCGTCAATTACTGCTTGAACTAATCCTCGTGCAACATTGCTACACACATGTTCTGTTGCTACATCAATACTATTTTGCTGCCATAATTCCCCCACTTGATACATAAGTGGTTTGAGTATATTCTCATAAAAGTCTGTAATATCGTAGCTCTTGCAATAATTTTTGTAGATGGCCATAGCTTTTTGCAGGTTTCCATTTGAAGCAGCTTCGAATAATTTAATCTTTAACCTGGAAATTGAGATGTCTTTTCGAGCATACATTTTGGAAGCGTAAGCTGACAGAAAAGATAGTACTTTCGCGTGGTTTCTGTACTCAATTGGAATCTTATCAAGACTGATATCTGAAGCCCTTCCAAGGTATTTCAAGATCTGTTGTGTTGCAATACTCTTCTTGGGATTCCATACGCTCCTGACCAGATAGGCATATTCAATACCTTTTACCTTCTTGCTTCTTATGTATACCAAGGTTTTTCACTTTCAAGTAAATATTCTGAACCAGAAGGGCCGCATCTCTTATATAAGATAGTGGTAATGGTCCTGAAATAGCACGCTACTTTGCCTCCTAAGATAATGGCAGATATTATATGTCTGGGTCTCTATCTCTCCATCTCTTCGGCAAGGAATCCCAGACCGTCAGAGACATTCAGTATCATTCTAACTCATAATTAATATACTTCAACTAAATATCTTCAATCTCGATAATGACATTCTGTTCATTAATACCTGATAATGACGACTGTGAGCACAAGCTGTTAACTGACTCTCTAAGCGCATCTGACGTAGCAATTCCAATCTAAAATTTAAAGTTGGATCATTGCACAATAATTAGAGCGTGCAGTATAATATATACACTGTATAATATGTACACATTCAAGCTGATCTAGTTATCTTGAGGAAGCAAAATGAAAAGAGAGGTAGAGGAACTAGTGCCTTGTTCCGATGTGTATAGCCAGCAGTATCTTTTCTTTGAAACCTGACTTGCAGACGGGGCACACATACCGTTGTATTGAAGAAGTTGCATTTCGTTGACGCATAGAGTGCGTCCCTATTTTGAACAATTGTTTGTTCTATATAATTGACAATCCCGACTTATTAGTCTTGAGGAAGAGAGAACTCGTAGCATTGTTGATTATATCACTAGCTTCAGACATATATATAGCAGGAGAGGTTTTACATCGGAATGAAAATTTTTTTGTGGCTCGCTATCTCTTTTATTCCGCTCTTAGGTTTCTTTGATGTTCAATAGTTTTCCTCCTCCTCTAATTTTTTGTGTTCCTATTACGAAAGGAGTTGTAACATCAAATGATGGACATACTGCCTGAGCTGCAATTCCATGATATAGTGACCAGATGTTTTTTCTTATTCTTCGTATACTGGGCTGCCATCTGACTTGAATCGCTTGATTCGCTTTCCTCCACTTCCAGAACTGCCGGAATAAGATGATTCAGTTTCAACCGGCTTGTTCTCTGGCTCTTTGCGCTTGCGTACTGCTCTTGTTCCAAAAAGAACTGCTACAAGGAAAGCAAAGATCCCTGCCGTCACGGTATACATGAACATTTCTTCGGCCATAAGGTTGCTTGGATGAATGTCGAAGATAAGGTTTTCCTTTTCTGCAACTATATGATTATTACTCTTGGTTATTGTAGTTAGGTTGGTATCTGCTCCAGTACGAACATTGTGTGATTTTCTCCCACCCTTAGAACCCAAGATCAATTATGATAAAACCTTTCGTCGGGTTAGTCTCGATCGTCAGCATGTTAGAGCCGCATTAAAAAGTTCTGTATATGTGGGAAAAACCAAAGCCTTTGCAGTATTAATTTGTGTATATACATCTCTACAGTTGGTCCATCTCAAGATACATGAGATATACTAATGGTAGTGGAGAGAAAAATGGTATAGCCTTTTTTCAAACTCCATAAAGTCAGAGAGTTACATTACCATCAAATGCACACATTAATAGACATATAATACCGAGTGCATTCAGAGAGTCTGCAAGTCTGGGGCCGTTGTCTAGCTTGGCAGGATGCCAGCCTCGGGCGCTGGAGGTCGCTGGTTCGAATCCGGCCGGCCCCATCAGTATTTCTGGATATGAAAAGAAAATATGTTGTATTGCGATTTTGCAACACAGTTAAAGCAAATCTGTACACAATAACAATATGATCTTAAACATTGCTCATCCCTTGAATTGTTGATGCTCTTCAACTTTCAAGGAAGGTTTGAATCTTGATGATCAATATTATCAGTAGGATATGCCCATGTTTAACATTATCATAAGTATGGTGGGGTCGGTGGGATTCGAACCCACGACCTCCAGCGCCCCAGGCTGACATCCTGCCAAGCTAGACGACGACCCCTCGCTTTCCTTGGTTGCGATAACCTCTTATATACTGTAAAAAATTCTTCTTGCTAAGAACCCCTAGAAGGAGAGAATATTGAAGGTTGGTGCAAAGAGATAAAGACCACAATCCTATAAAATCAATCATACAGCCTTCATCTTGCCAAAAGAATAGACACCAAAGGCTCCAAGCGCAGCAGTATAGCCGACCAGAATTGCAAAATCAAGCTCAATTCCATAGCTGCCGGTACCAAGGATCAAGTTCCTTAAAGAATCCACTCCATATGTAGCAGGGTCTGCAGCGGTCAGAACTGAAAGCCATTCTGGTAGGTTGTCAAGGGGAAAGAGAGCACCTGACAGAAAGAATAAAGGAAATACCACAAAACTAACGATCATCTGAAATCCTTCAAGGCTGTACATATAGCTGCCAAGGGCTAGTCCAAGGGAAGTGAGCCCAAACGACATCAGAAGCACTACCGCTGCCACCTGTGCAAGCGAGAGTGGCGTGAATGGAATTCCCATCGCAGCTCCAATTGCAATAAGTATTGCAGCTTGAATTAGTGAGTTAGTCATGCCGCCTAGCGTTTTGCCTACAAACACCGTGGCCCTGCTAACCGGCGCCACCATGACGCTCTTTAAAAAATCAAATTTGCGATCCCATATTACGTACGATCCATAAAACACTGATGTAAATATTATTGACATGCTCACGATGCCGGGGAAAATGAATTCCTGGTAGTCAACGCCCGATGGCAACTCTGAGGGCGCTGCAGAACCCAATCCTGATCCAATGACAAATAGCCATAGGATGGGGGTAAAGGTTGATGCCACAAGCCTGCTCCTCTCACGCAAGAAAACCTTAAACTCGCGAAGCCATAGTGCATATACTTTAGTCAGATCATCTCGTATGCTAATCGTATTTTGCATACCTCTCTCCAAAACCTCCTTCCGGTTCTTCTTTGATTTTGCGACCAGTTAAATGTATGAATACGTCATTGAGCGTGGGGCTACTAAACTCGGCTATATCTGCCTCAATGTGACGCAGCAGCATTGGCAGGTCTCGCTTGGCGTTATTGACTGATAATATCAAGAAACCATCGTTATGCTCGATCTTGTGAACAAAGTCAAGCTGGCTAATCTTATCTGGATCGTTACGAGTCTTTATCCTAATGATATCGCCTCCAAGGCGCGCCTTCAATCCTTTAGGCGTGTCAAGGGCTACTATTCTTCCTTTGTCAATAATGCCGATTCTGTCACAAAGTATGTCGGCTTCTTCCATATAATGCGTGGTCAAAATTACAGTCATCTTTTCTTCTGTTACAAGGCGCTGTATATACTTCCACATTGTCTCTCTGCTTGCTGGATCAAGACCAAGCGTTGGCTCATCAAGAAACATCACCTTTGGTTTGTGAAGCAATCCGCGGGCAATTTCAAGCCGCCTCCTCATGCCGCCAGAATACGTTTTGACTTGATCGTGCATGCGCTCAGTCAGTCCAACCAAGCTGAGCACTTCGTCTATCCGTTGCTTCCTTGTCTGGCCTGGGATACCGTAGAGCATAGAATGCAGCTGCAGGTTTTCGTAACCAGTGAGCATATCATCGCTACTTGGAGCCTGAAATACAATTCCAATGCTTGAGCGTACTTTCGATGGCTGGGATACAATATCATAGCCATTCACAGTGGCGCTGCCAGAAGATGGCTTGAGAAGTGTAGCAAGCATATGTATAGTCGTTGTCTTACCTGCACCATTTGAGCCCAGCAGTCCAAAAACCTCATTCTCATTAATGTCAAGTGTAAGATTATCTACTGCAATGTGGTTGCCATACTTTTTGGCTAAGCTTCTTATCTTTATCATCGAACAGTTACATGATTATGACAGATACAGGTATATTATGCCTGATGTTTTTCTCATAGGAATAAAAACAAAAAATGAAAAAAAGGAAAAACGTCATTTGCCTCCTATCTTAAACATCTTTGTCCCGCAGACTGTGCATATGCCTTGCGTGGCTGGCTTGCCGTTTTTCATTGTCACTTTTTTTTCATCCTTCATCGTCCTTTTGGCTTTACATTTGACGCAATATGCCTCTGTTGCCATGGACCCCTATACTGACGGGGGTAAAAGAAGCTTTCCTCGTGCAATGGCTATTGCTCAGGAGCCAGCCAGTCAGTGAGGGCATCTAGTTCTTGGCAGCTTATCGTAACCCTGATTGGCCCAAGTGGCGATTCCTGCTGGTCTTCTATCACTGCTGCAATGCCAGATGTGGCGGCCTGCTTGTTAAGCAAAAACCATGTGCTATCCCCTGCTCGGTTGTCCAAAAGCATCCTTCTTAGAACACCCATTGCAGATCTTGAGCGCACCTGCTCATAGAGTATGGCAAGAGAATCGCTTCCAACTGCTCTGCCCACAATTCTGCTTCTATAGGACAAATCTGGTGAACATCTTGCAAATAGATTTGCAATCGCCTCAATGACTTTTTCTGTACGCTCTGAGGGGTTGACCGTGGCCTCGACCTTGAGGTCTATTTGCGATGTAATATTGGGCTTTCTCAGTCCTTTTGCACTCCTCTATGTATTTCCTCAAGCCATTCCTTGACAATATCATAGGCACGCAGCTTTAACTGCTCTAATGTTAGATCGTTGTTGGATATCATCTCATTTGCAAGTGCAATTGCTTCACTAACCCCGACTGACAGTTCACGTCTGTCCCTTCCAGCAAATTCGTTATCGTTGGAAGGTGCGTCTCCTCTGCCTCTTTCCTTAATGTGCTTAAAACGAGTGTCCTGAGAAGCATGGATTGCAAGAAGTCTTACGTGTCCTACTTTCTTTAGAACTTCAACTTCGGCTATACTGCGTATGCCATCTATTACCACATTGTTAGAGCCACCATCTCTTGCCAGCTTTTGTAGCACAATGTGGCCCACAGCTCCCGGCCCCAGATCCTTTCGTAGCTTGAGCATCGTTTTGCCGAGGTTGATGTCGGTGGGCTCGAGTCCATGCCTCTTTACCTCTTCCCTTACAACATCGCCCATGGTCACAACCTCAAAGCCTTTTTCCTTAAGAAAGGATGCGACTGAGGATTTACCCGCGCCTGGCATCCCTGTGAGACATACAATGAGTCTTTTATTATCAGACATATTACGATGATGTTGATGCTGTTGTCATTCTGCAGATAGGTCCCAGTATGTGGCTTCTTTAAACTCTTCCTTTGGCTTGCCCAGGGCCTTCCACTCTTTAAACGACTTTGGGTATAACTTGACGTTTTTGAACCCTGCCAGTTTAAGTGCATAGTATGTTAAGCCTGAAAGTGTCCCAACGCTTCCGCAGTATGTGATTATCTCTGCATCATTGCTTATTCCCCGGTTTTCAATTAACCGCCTTAGCTCTCCTGCATTGCGCAGTATGGTATCCTCTGAACCCACCATCGTATAAGGTATGTTTCTTGCTCCCGGTATATGCTCTGTCAAGTAATTCAGCCGTTCCCTTGAGTCGACAAGCACTGTGCTCGGCTTAGACTTGGCCGCTGCTTCAACATATGAAGCATCAACATAGATGTCCTTTTTGATACTGAGCGAATGCCTGGCCCTTGGAAAAGTGCGCTGTTGCTTTTCAGTTTCAAGGCCAAGCTCCTTCCATCGCTTAAATGTCATCTCTAGCAGTGCAGTGTTATCATGGCCAACATATTGAAAAGTCCAAGCTACTCTAGCCGCAAGCGCACCAAATGTATCGTCATATACTACGACTGGAGTACTGTCAGATATCCCAAGCTCCTCCAAAAAGGCCACTATTTTCTCCGGTTGATCATTTTCAAGAACACGTGCAAGAGGTAGTGAAACTGCAGTGTATATATGATCTCTCTGGTAGTCTTCTGCCCTGCGTACATCGACCACGCGCACTAATTTTTTTCTGCGTATGAGCGACCTAAGGGTATCGGCGTCGCATACTGCTGGAAGCTTGAAATGTTCATCCAAGACTTTGGCTTCTTTTTTCTTTCTTGCAGTTGCCGTAGTTGCTGTAGTCGTCATCGTCGTCGTCAAGCTGCACATTCCCCTCTCGCAGTCTTGGCAGTAAAGTGTGAGTCACTACCATAATCCCGATAAGCATCGGGCTCCTGCTGGGGAGAAGGCAGCTGTACCACCTGTGCAAGGGCCGCTTTCATGTCTTCAATGTTCTTGATACTTCCAGACCCCTGGCCTTTTATCAAGCGAATAATCCATTGGTGGAGCGTCTCATCACGACAGTCATGATGATGCTCTTCTTCACCACTACCCGCAGTACTAGCTGCTGCCGCTCCTCTTTCATTCTTGTACAGTTCAATTATCTTCAACGTTGTGTCAATTACCCTCTTTGCTGGAACTCGCATTACAGACCTTCCAAGCTCGCCAGCCTCGCCTGCGCTGCCTCCAAATAACATAGTGTAAGTTGGCGTCATCGTGTTATTCATCCTTGTTGCGCCACCAAAGAATCCAATAGTTGCAATTTCGTGCTGCCCGCAAGAGTTGGGGCAGCCGCTTATCTTGATGGTTGCATCTCGCAAGGAATCATCCACATCTAGCCCTAGCTCCAGGAACCTGCGCTGAACTTCCTTAGCAAGTCTGTGAGAGTTAGTGATTGCAAGGTTACATGATGTGGTTCCAGAGCAACCCACAGCAGAAGCAATAGTCAGCGCACCGGGGTTGGCAAGGCCTACCGATGCAAGCTTTTCATAAAGGTTTGGAAGATCGGTTTCCCGCACGTAGCGTAATGCGAAGTTTTGCTGAGGTGTGTTCCGAGCAACACCTTCTGCAGAGTAGTCACGAATCACCGAAGCAAGTGTCCTCAGCTGGCTTGCTGTAATATCTCCAGCTCCTAGAGTAACAAATGCTGTAAAGTATCCTTCTTGCTTTTGCGGAACGGCATTAGTATGGAGCCATCGCTCAAATCCTGGGCTATCCTTTGTAACATTCACGTTTAGCATTGGCAGTTTTGTCATTGTTGTCATCCTCCCTGACGACTTTGGCAGCTGTCTTGTATCCTCATGAGATTTGACATCAAAGAGTTGCTCTGTCAAATACGATGTTGTCATTTCCACTATTGAGCGCTCCTTGAGGACCATCCTTTGGAATCTTTCCCAGCCCATCTCATGTACAAGATAGCGCATTCTGTTCCTTGCCATGTTTTCACGATTGCCATGTCTATCGAATAACCTGATTGTTGCCATGCATGTTGCAAGGAGCCTGTCTTCTGGTGTAAAATCTTCAAGCAAATGTCCTATAAAAGAGGCAGCTCCGAGTCCTCCCCCAAGATAAATCTTGAATCCTCTGATCCTTTCTCCAGTATTCTCCGTTTTAGTTGTCGTCATCTCTGACGACGATTTTTTGACTGTTGGCACAAGTCCAATGTCAGCCACCCTGACCAGACCATGGCTATCGCAGCATGAGAAGTTGATCTTAAACTTGCGTGGAAGATTCTGGCACATTGGGTTGCGTAATAAGAACCTTGCAATCGCTTTGGCATATGGAGTAGCGTCAAACGCTTCGCTTGGACACACACCAGAAAAATGACTGCACATGACATTTCTGACAGTGTTTCCACATGCCTCTCTAGTTGTGAGGCCGACTTCGACTAGACCTCTCATGACTTCGCTTACATCTTCAAGCTGAACCCAGTGCAGCTGAATGTTCTGGCGGGTCGAAACATGAGCAGAACCTATTGAAAATGCTTCAGAGAGGCTGGCGATTTTCTCAAGCTGCTCTGGTGTTATTTCGCCACCTGGCACCTTTATTCTGACCATGCTGTAGTCCATTCGAAGACGCGATCCATAGGCTCCATGCTGCAGTCTAAAACGCCGAAAGTCATCCTCTGAAATCTTGCCCTGCCTAAATAGCCTGACATTTTTAGCAAATATCTCTGTTTCCTCTGCTCTACCCCATCTTGGGTTGGGCTTTGGGGCGGCAGATTTGGTTTTGACAGCAGATGCAGTCACTTTAGGTTTCTTCATTAGCTCTTGTAAAATGTATATTCTAAATCATATATTTTTTGTGGATGTAGGAGAAATTAGCAGCAATTATCGAAGCCTGCGGCAATATATGGGAGCTATTATGCCAATTTTTGAAACGATTTACTGTCGATGCCGAGAGCATATGAGTGGATGTTAAAGACAGGAGGGTCAGTCTCAATAATCATCATCATCGTGATCGACATTTCAAAGCCTTCTTACATAAAAGATCCCTATATGCTTTAATCTTTCTTTATTTGTCAATTGTCAGTGTTGTTGACAGATTCATTCGACTAAGTCAGCTAATATCTTAAATCTGGGGGTCGCTAGACAACAACAATAGCCTTCGCTTGCACCTCTTGCGCTACCGAAGAT